>NZ_AGBG01000003.1:0-153886 GCF_000225005.1 Ectothiorhodospira sp. PHS-1
AGGGGCGGAGGTCGCGATAATTTTTGATGGCGCTGTGACCGCGCAACCTAACTCGACCCGCCCCCATTCACTCGTACCCCGGATTGCTTGGCATGGCCTGAACCGGTCATGGACAGCGCACGTTAAAAAGAGCCGTCGAGTACCGACAGGCCGTTGAATAGGGGCGCCCTTGGCGACAGCTCATCATCAATGATAGTGCGTCAGCGTCAGGAGGTCAGCATGGACATCACCCCGATTCACCACCGGGTCATCGGTCTGGATGTGCACCAGAACACTGGCCGTGGGCGCCCTGAATCTGTTCTGGCTGCTGCCCTTGGGGGCCTTGGTGGTTCTGGGGTGGCTGGATGGGGTGCTTGGGGTGTTGCTGGCCTGGCGGTTCCGGGCAGGGGTTGGCGAGTAGTGCCGGAAAACACCACCCCCGTGGCTGGGGTAAAATGCCGTCGCTCCCATTTTGGAATCTTCGATGCAGTCCCTGCTGATCATTCGTCTCTCCGCCATCGGCGACGTGGTGATGGCCTCGCCGCTGCCGGCCGTGTTCCGCGCCGCCTGGCCCGATGTGCGCATCACCTGGCTGGTGGAGCCCCAGGTGGCGGGACTGGTGTCCCGGCATCCCCAGGTGGATCGGGTGGTGGTCTGGCCCAAGGCTCAGTGGCGCTCCCTGTTCCGCCGCTTGCGGTGGATCCGTCTGGGGCGGGAGGTGGTCCGATTTGTCCGGGAATTGCGGGCCGAGCCTTACGATATGGCGGTGGATCTGCAGGGGCTTTTGAAAAGCGGCCTGCTCACCCGCCTGTCGGGGGCGCGGGAGCGGGTGGGATTGGGCTCCCGGGAGGGCAGCGGGGTGTTCATGACCCAGGTGGTGCCCCGGGGCGGCGACCCCCGTCGCATCGGTTCGGAATACCGGTATCTGGCCCAGGCGCTGGGGCTTGAGCCGGGTGCCTTCTTCATGCAGGTGGGGCTGCGCCCGGAGGATGAGGCCGTGGGGTGCCAGGTGGCCGAGGCCCAGGATGCCCGGGGCTATGTGGTGGGCTGTCCGTTCACCACTCGGCCACAGAAACACTGGGTAGAGGCCGCCTGGGCGGAATTGGCCCGACGCATTCATCAGGAGCGGGGACAGCCCATGGTGCTGCTGGGTGGTCCCGATGATCGGGCGGTCGCCGACCGGATCCAGGCCATGGCCGGCGCGGCGGTGGACAACCGGGTGGGGCAGACCTCCCTGACCCAAGCAGCGGCCGTGATCCGCCGGGCCGGACTGCTGGTGGGGGTGGACACTGGGCTGACCCACATGGGGCCGGCCTTCGACGTCCCCACGGTGGCCCTGTTCGGGTCCACCTGTCCCTACCTGGACACCGGGCGGGACAACACCGTGGTGATCTACCACGACCTGCCCTGTGCCCCCTGCCGGCGCAACCCCACCTGCGACGGGCGTTTTGATTGCCTGACGGGCATCTCGGTGGATGAAGTCATGACAGAGGTGGAGCGGTTGTTGCCGACAACGCCGATCAAGGAGTCGTCCTGATGCGTATCCTGCATGTGGAGACCGGCCGCCATCTGTATGGCGGCGCGCTGCAGGTCCGTTACCTGCTGGAAGGGCTGTCGGCCCGGGGGATCGCCAATGTGCTGGTCTGCCCTTCGGGGGCGGCCATTGCCGGGGCCTCGGCGGCTTTTTGCGAGGCGGTCCATGAGGTGCCCATGGGGGGGGATCTGGATCTGGGTTTCGTGGGTCGCTTGAAGCGCGTGATCCGGGAGACCCGGCCGGATCTGGTGCATCTGCACAGTCGTCGCGGCGCGGACGTGCTGGGGGGGATCGCGGCCCGGCGGGTCGGGGTGCCGGTGGTGCTGTCCCGGCGGGTGGATAATCCGGAGCCGGCCCCGTGGGCGCGGTTGAAGTACCGTCTGTTCGACCGGGTCATCACCATCTCGGAAGCGATCCGGCAAGTGCTGCTGGCGGAAGGCGTGTCCCCTGAACGGGTGGTCTGCGTGCCCAGCGCGGTGGATATGAATGTCTGGCAGGGGACGTGTGACCGGGAAGGGTTCCAGGCCGCCTGCGGCCTTGCGCCCGGTGAGCGGGCGGTGGGGGTGATTGCCCAGTTGATTACCCGCAAGGGGCATCGTCATCTGCTGACGGCGGCGCCGGCGATCCTGGCGGCCCATCCCGAGGTGCGGCTGCTGTTGTTCGGTCAAGGGCCGCTGGAAGCCCAGCTCAGGGCGCGGATCGAGGACATGGGGCTGACGGGGCAGGTGCGTCTGATGGGGTTCCGGGATGACCTGGAACGCATCCTGCCCTGTCTGGATCTGGTGGTGCACCCGGCGGACATGGAGGGGCTGGGGGTCTCCCTGCTGCAGGCTGCCGCCGCGGGGGTGCCCCTGGTGGGGACCCGGGCGGGCGGCGTGCCCGAGATCATCGGCGATGACGAGGCCGGTGTGCTGGTGCCGCCGGGGGATGCCCCGGCCCTGGCACGGGCGGTGATTGATCTGCTCGGGGATCGCTCGGCCCTGCGGCGCCTGGGGGAGGCCGGTCGCCGTCGGGTGGCGGCGCGGTTCTCCGTGGAGGCCATGGTGGCCGGGAATCTGGCGGTTTATCAGGAACTGGTGCATGGATAAAGGCGCAATGGGAGAACCCCACCGACACTGGGGCTTCTGGCTGCTACTGGGACTGGCGGTCTATTTCACCCTCCACGTGGTCGTCCGCGCCACCGGGTCCGCGGTGCTGGAGCTGGACGAGGCTGAGCAGGTCATTGTGACCCAGTGGTGGCTGGCCGGGTATTCCGGGCAGCCACCCCTCTATGCCTGGCTGCAGGCCGTGGCGTTTCGGGTGCTGGGCATGGACCTGTGGGCCCTGAGCCTGGTCAAGAACACCTTGCTATTTCTCACCTGGTTGTTCGTGTTCCTCTCCGCCCGGCGTCTGTTGGGGGATGTCCGACTGGCGGTGCTGGCCACCCTGTCCCTGTTCCTGATCCCCCAGGTGGCCTGGGAGTCCCAGCGGGATCTGACCCATTCGGTGATGGTGACCACGGTGGCGGCCGCATCCTTTTACGCGATGCTGCGTTGGCTGGACCGGCCCCATGTGGGGCATTACCTGCTGATCGGCCTGCTGTTCGGGCTGGGGGTGTTGTCCAAGTACAACTTTCTGGTGTTCGCCGCCGCCGCCGGGTTGGCTCTGCTGAGCTGTGCCCGGGGACGGTCCCTGCTGCTGCATCCGCGCATCCTGTGGAGTGCCCTGGTGGCGTTGCTGGTGATCCTGCCCCACGCCCTGTGGGTTTTGCACAGCCGGGATCTGGGCACTCAGTCCCTGGACAAGCTGGATTTCGGGGGGGGACTCTGGCCCTGGTCCGGGCTGGGTTCCCTGATGCTGGCGGTACTGGGCTTCCTGGCATTGCTGCTGCTGGTCATGGGGGCGGTGTTCCGGCGGGATTTTTTCCGTGCCCTGCTCAAGCGCCGGGGCGGTCCGGCGGCCTTTCCCATCCACCGCTACCTCTGGATCCTGTTGGCTCTGCTGGTGCTGATGGCCCTGCTGGGGGTGTCCCACTTCAAGGACCGCTGGATGCTGCCCCTGCTGCTGGTCTTTCCCCTGTTCGTGTTCGCCAGGATGGGCACGGCGGCCCTGACCCGTGCCCGGGTGCGGGCGTATCTGTCGGTCTGTCTGCTGGTGCCCGTGCTGGTGCTGGTGGTGATGGCCTGGCGGGTGCAGACCTGGCCGGTGCTGGAGTCCCAGCATCGGCATGTCTACCCCTTTGACGAGCGGGTGCGCGAGATCCGGGACCTGGGCTTCGGGCAGGGTCTGATCGTGGGAGATCGGGCCTTTGTGGCGGGCAATCTGCGTTTTCGCCTGCCCCGAAGTCAGGCCGTGATCCCGGGGGTGAATCCCGGCGGGCTGCGGTGCAGACCCGGTGATGATCTGTTGGTGGCCTGGGACGCGGACCGCCGCCGGCAGATGCCCGGGCGGCTCGGGGACTGGCTCACGGCGGAACTGGGCCTGTCCACCGAGGACCTGACGCCCCGCTGGCTGGAATCCGGCGCGGGGGTAGGCCCGGTGATGGGCGTGGTGGTACTACCGGGGGTGCTGGAGGGGGACTGCCGGGTGAATCAATAGTATTTCGGTAATCCCCAGCCGCGCTTGTACTTGAAGCGCCGGTGGGTCCAGAAATACTGCTCTGGCGCCACCCGGATGGCGGCTTCGATGACGGCGTTGATGCGTCGGGCATCCTGGACCAGGTCCTCTCCGGGGAAGTCTTCAAGGGGCGCGCCGATCACCAGCCGATAACCCTGTCGGCCGGGCAGGCGGTAGCCGAAGAAGGGGATGACCGGGGCGCCGCTGATCTTCGCCAGGCGGGCGGTGGCCGGATTGGTGGCGGCGGGGACACCGAAGAAGGGGACGATCACCGCGTTGCCGTTCTTGAAGGCCTGGTCCGGGGCGTACCACAGGGCCTGGCCCTGCTTCAGGACGCGGATGGCGTCCCGGGCCTGGTCGCGGCGGATGGCCCGCAGATAATGGGTCTGCCGGTTCTGCCGGAAGCAGTGTTCCATCACCGGATTTTCGTGGGGGCGGTACATGACGGCAAAGTCCTGATGGGCGCAGAGCAGGCGTCCCGCCAGTTCCAGGGTGGTGAAGTGAGCCGACAGCAGCAGTGCCCCCTTGCCTTTTGCCAGTGTCCGTTGCAGGTGTTCCAGGCCTTCGATCCGGGCCAGTCCCTCAAGCGCCCGGTCGCTGCCCCACCAGCTCAGGGGCGTCTCGAAGATGCCCGCGCCCATGGCGCGAAAATGGGCCTTGACCAGGGCCTTCCGCGCTGCCGGGTCCAGGTCGGGAAAACACAGCCCGACATTGACCTCGGCGATCCGCCGCCGCCGCCGGGCCAGCGGGTAGAGCAGGGTGCCCAGGGCCTCGCCGGTCCGGATCTGCCAGTGCCAGGGCAGTACGCGTACCAACGTGCGGAACAGGGCCACGCCCAACCACATGGGCCAGTGGACAGGGTGGTACAGGTGGGAGGGGGACTGTTTTCGGGCCATGGGGATGTTTGCGGGGGGCGGGCTGCGGATTGTAGCAAATGGGTCCGTGTCCGCAGGGCGACGGGCTGCCCCATGGTAAGATCCTCCCCGGTTTCCTCTGCAAGGTAGTCAAGCCGTGAATCTGCACATGCCCGCCTTTGAACAGGCCCGGATCATGGTGGTGGGCGATCTCATGCTGGATCGCTACTGGTCCGGGGCCACCGCCCGCATCTCCCCCGAGGCCCCGGTGCCCGTGGTCCACGTGAACGAGGTCGAGGAACGTCCCGGCGGAGCGGCCAACGTGGCCGTCAACCTGGCCCAGTTGGGGGTGCAGACCCGATTGCTGGGCATCGTGGGCGAGGACGAGGCCGGCCATGCCCTGGAAGGGCTCCTGGCCCAGGCCCGGGTGAGCTGTGATTTCGCCCGCTCGTCCCGGGCGACCACCATCACCAAGCTGCGGGTCCTGAGCCGCCATCAGCAGTTGTTGCGCCTGGACTTTGAACAACCCCTGGAGGCCGCGGATACCGCGTCCCTGCCGGATCGTCTGGCCGGTCATCTGGCCGGGCAGGCGGTGGTGGTGCTGTCCGATTACGGCAAGGGAGCCCTGGCCGAGGTGGCACGGATGATCCGCATGGCCCGGGAAGCGCGAGTGCCGGTGCTGGTGGATCCCAAGGGGCGTGACTTCGAGCGCTACCGGGGTACTACCTTGCTCACCCCCAATCTGGCCGAGTTCGAGGCCGTGGTGGGCCCCTGCCCCCATGACGATCGACTCATCAGCCGGGGTGAAAAGCTGCGGGAGGACCTGGATCTGGAGGCTCTGCTCATCACCCTGAGCGAGCGGGGCATGCTGCTGCTGCGGGCGGGACGGGACCCTTTGCACCTGCCCACCCGCGCCCGGGAGGTCTATGACGTGACCGGGGCGGGGGATACGGTGATCGCGGTGATCGCGGCGGCCCTGGGGGCCGGACAGGATCTGGCCCAGGCGGCGACCCTGGCCAATCTGGCGGCGGGCATCGTGGTGGGCAAGCTGGGCACCGGCTGCGTGACCCCGGCGGAGCTGCGGGCGGCGGTCAGGGGGCATCAGGGCGGCTGGAGTAGCCTGCTGTCGGAGGCGGACCTGCTGCTGGCTGTGCAGGAGGCCCGGGCCCAGGGGGAGCGGGTGGTGATGACCAACGGGTGCTTCGACATCCTCCATGCGGGGCATGTGGCCTATCTGGAACAGGCCCGGCGTCTGGGGGATCGCCTCATCGTGGCGGTGAATGATGACGCCTCCGTGCGCCGTCTCAAGGGCCATGGGCGGCCGGTGAACGGTATGGAGCGACGCATGGCGGTGCTGGCGGGGCTGGCCTCGGTGGACTGGGTGGTGCCGTTCCGGGAGGATACGCCGGAGCGTCTGATCCGGGCCGTGTCGCCGGACGTGCTGGTGAAGGGCGGGGACTACCGGCCCGAGGAGATCGTGGGCGGTGACCATGTCCGTGCCCTGGGCGGCCGGGTGGAAGTGCTGCCGTTCCTGGATGGGGTGTCCACCACCCGGGTCATCGACCGGATTCGAGGCAGCTGACGACCCTCTGACCGGCATGCGCGTACTCTATTCCCTGATCCTCTATGTCATCACGCCGCTGGTGCTGGCGCGGTTGCTCCTGCGCAGCCGCGCCAATCCGGATTATCGTCACCGCTGGGGGGAGCGCCTGGGCTGGTCGCCCCGCCTGCCGGCGCGGCCCCGGCTCTGGGTGCATGCGGTCTCGGTGGGGGAAGTGGTGGCCGCCGCGGCGCTGGTGGCGGGGCTGCGGCGGCGGTTCCCCGGGCATGCCATCCTGATCACCACCACCACCCCCACCGGTTCCGCCGAGGTGATCCGTCGGTTCGGGAACTCGGTGGAGCACTGTTATCTGCCCTATGACCTGCCCGATGGGGTGGCTCGCTTTCTGGCGCGGGCGCGTCCCGAGCGGCTGCTGGTCATGGAGACCGAACTGTGGCCCAATCTGTATCGGGCCTGTGCCCGCCGGGGCATCCCGGTGATGGTGGTCAATGCCCGCCTGTCGGCCCGTTCCGCCCGGGGCTATGCCCGCATCCGGCCCCTGGTCCGGCAGACCCTGGCTCAGGTGTCCGGGATCGCGGCCAGAGGGGAAGAGGATGCCCGCCGTTTTCTGGCCCTGGGTGCCCGGCCCGATCAGGTGCGGGTGAGCGGCAACATCAAGTATGACCTGACCCTGTCCGATGACCTGATCCGGGCCGCGGCGACGTTGCGCGCGCAGGTGGGCGAGCGGCCGGTGTGGATCGCCGCCAGCACCCATCCGGGGGAGGACGAACAGGTGCTGGCGGCGCACCGGTCCCTGTTGTCCCGTTGGCCCCATGCCCTGCTGATCCTGGTGCCCCGCCATCCGGAGCGTTTCGATGCCGTGGCGGCCCTGTGCCGGACGCAAGGGTTTGCCGTGGCGCGCCGCAGTGCCGGTCTGCCGCCCGAGGCCGGGGATGCCGTGTGGCTGGGGGATACCATGGGAGAGCTGATGTTGCTCTACGGAGTGGCCTCGGTGGCCTTCGTGGGGGGCAGTCTGGTGCCCACCGGCGGGCATAACCCGTTGGAGCCGGCCGCCCATGGGGTGGGGGTGGTGACCGGTCCGCAGGTATTCAATTTCACCGAGGTTTACCAGGCCCTGGAGCGGGCCGGGGGTGTGTGCCGGGTGGCGGACACCGATGGGCTGGCGGAGGCGGTGTCGGCCCTGTGGGCGGACCTGTCGGGCCGCCGTGCCATGACAACGGCGGCCCGACGGGTGCTGGATGAAAACCGGGGTGCGGTGGAGCGGGTGCTGGACTGGGTGGCACAGGCCTCTTGAAGGCCGGTTCGGCTTAACGGATCAGATTCAGGATTTCCTTGAACTTCGGATGGCGTGAGTCTGCCAGCCATTCAAACAGCACCGACTCGAAATTGGTGATGATCACCCCGGCCCGGGCCATGCGGGCCAGGGCATTGGCCTTGTTGCGCGGGTCCCTGGAGCAGACGGCGTCTTCCACCACGAAGACCTGGAGTCCGGCCTCCACCAGCAGCAGGGCGGTCTGCAGGACACAGACATGGGACTCCATGCCGCAGACCACCACCTGGGGCCGCTCGGCACGTTTCACGGCGCCCATGATGCCCTCGTCGCGGCAACAGGAGAAGGTGGTCTTCTCCAGCACCCGAACCGCCTCCGGCAGCATGCCCTGGATTTCACCGGCGGTGTGCCCGATACCCTGTGGGTACTGTTCGGTTACCGTCACCGGGATGCCCAGTACGCCGGCCCCTTGGGCCAGGCTGCCGGCCCGTCGATAGACCTCGCGGCGAGTGTCGGCGTCCATGGCCACGGCCAGCTTTGCCTGGATGTCCACCACCAGGAGCTGGCTGTGTCCGGCACTGCACAGGGGGGAGGGTGGGGTGTGATTCATCATCAGTCCAGGTCAGTCCAGCCAGGTGTTGATGGCGAGCAGGTCATCCTCGCTGAGGGTGCCCGCGGCCTGCTTCAGGCGCAGGGTATCCAGCAAATAGGCGTAACGGGCCTCGGCGTAGTCACGCTCGGCCCGGAACACCTGGCGCAGTTCCAGCAGCACGTCCACGGCGGTACGGGTGCCCACCTCGAACCCGGCTTCGGCAGCCTCGAAGGAGGCGCGGGTGGATTCCAGGGCCTGTTCCAGGGCGTTGACCCTTGAGATGCCGGCGTTCACCGACAGGAAGGCGCTGCGGGCCTGACGCACGGTCTGGCGTTCGGTCAGTTCCAGTTCCTCCCTGGCGGCATCAAAGCTTTCCCGGGCCTCGCGGGTGAGGGAGGTGGTGCGGCCGCCGGTGTAGACGGGGACGCGCAGCTGGATGCCCACCTGGGTGTCGCGGCTATCGAGGAAATTGCTGGCCGCCTGTCCGCCGGGAGCATTGTGAAAATCCCGGTCGGTATAGCTGGCCGAGAGACCCAAGGTGGGGTAATGACCGGCCCGCTGGCGCTTGATCTCCTCGGCGGCCGCCTCGGTGCCGAAGCGGCGGGCGATCAGGGCCAGGTTGGCTTCCAGGGCGGTCTGTACCCATTGATCCATGTTGCCCGGCTCCGGCGAGACCAGGGGCATGCGTTCCGACAGCAGGGCCAGTGCCTCATGGAACTGGCCGGTGATCACCATCAGTTCCTCGCCGGCCAGATCCAGGCGGTTGAGGGCGGCGATTTCCTCGGCCACGGCCAGGTCGAACTGGGCCTGGGCCTCCTTGACGTCGGTGATGGCGATCAGGCCCACTTCGAAGCGGCGCTCCGCCTGTTCCAGCTGGCGTCCGATGGCCTCTTTTTCCGCGCGGGCGAAGGAGAGGTTGTCCTGGGCCGCCAGCACGCCGAAATAGGCTTCCGCCACTCGCAGGATCAGGCCCTGTCGGGTGGCGTCGCGCACCGCCGTGGCCTGGGCGATACCCAGGTCCGCCTGGCGCAGGGCCACGTAGTTGCGGTGATCGTAGAGGGTCTGGTTGAGGGACAGCTCGAAGCTGCTGGTACGGTAGTCAAAGGAGTTGCCTCCCCGGTCGGTGTCCGTGTAGGCATATCCCAGGGAGCCTTCGATCTGGGGCAGCAGGACCGATCTTGCCTGGGGTCGCTGTTCCAGGGCCGCCCGGAACTGGGCCTCGGCGGCGCGCAGCTGTGCGTCACGTTCCAGGGCCGTACGATAGATCTCCATGAGATCGGTGGCCTGGACGGGTGCGGTTGCCAGGGTGAATCCGACGAGGGCGGCAGCCAGCAGGGTTTTGGGAAAACGGATCATCGGTGTCTCCGGCCCGGGCGGGCAAGAAGGAAATATTCCATCAGTGAATCCTGATTATCCTACCGGGAACCGGGAAAAAATGCATAGGGGATCTGTCGGGACATCAGTAGCAGGGCAGGCTGGGGTCCACCTGCCGTGACCAGGCATCGATTCCGCCGGTGAGGTTGATGATGCGGGTGAAACCCTGTCGCTCCAGCAGCATGCCCGCCTGTCGGCTGCGGATGCCGTGATGACAGATCATCACCAGTTCCGTGTCCGGCGGGATGTCTTCGACCAGGATCCCGAGCCGGCCGAGGGGAACATGCCGTGAGCCCGGGATGTGGGTAATGTCGTATTCCCAGGATTCGCGCACGTCGACCAGCAACGGGGCAGGGTCCCCGGCCTGATCCAGGTACGCCTTGAGTTGCGGGGCTGAGAGGTGTTGCATGTCTGGCCCGTCGAGAAAGGGACATTACATGGGTCGATCGGGCGATGCCGTGCCCGCCCGCCCGATCGACCCGGTCCTGGTCAGAAGATGAATTGCGGTCTGGGCTCGAAGCCCGTCAGGGGCTTGAGGCTGGTCTCGAACAGGGTGTGGCGGGTGAATTCGTTCTCGCCCTGGCGCGTCACCAGCATGGCCTCCATCACCGGCGCTTCCCCCACCACGACGAAGAGTCGGCCGCCCGGACTGAGCTGGCGTTCGAAGCAGTCCCGGTACCGGGCCATGGAGGCAGTGACGGCGATGACATCGTAATGCCCCCGTTGCCCGGTCCAGCCCTCGGCGGCATTGCCGGTCTCCAGGTGGACATGGGTGATGCCGGCCTTGTCCAGATGTTTTTTGGCGGCGCGGGTGAAGGTCTTATGGATGTCGATGCTGTCCACCCGGCCACCCAGGCGGGCCAGGCAGGCGGTCAGGTAGCCGGAGCCGGTGCCGATCTCCAGGATGACATCCCGGGGCTGGATATCCAGGGCCTGCAGAAGGCGCCCTTCCACGGTGGGACGCATCATGGACTCACCCTGTCCCAGGGGGATTTCCAGGTCCGCGTAGGCCAGTTTTGCGTGGGCCCGGGGCACGAACAGCTCCCGGGGGACGTTCTCCATCACATCCAGTACCTTGGGGTCCAGCACGTCCCAGGGACGGACCTGCTGTTCAACCATATTGAAGCGAGCTTGATCCAGGTTCATGGTGGTTATCTGCCGTCTTGTGATTGTTATGGGAGTCCCAGAGTGGTCCGGTCTCGTGCTTTATCTGACTCGTTGAGTATCCGCAAAGCTGGCGGCGAGCTGCCGTTGGATCGGCAGGCTGAAAGATTAAGCCTTCACTAATGTTCCGGCAAGTCCTTGATGCTATTGTGCAATGCGCAATGATACCGGCGACCGCTGGTCTAATACAGTATCGTGTTTGTGGCATGCTGCAGGGTCATGATCCGTGGCGACACCCCAGGGGGACACCATGTTTGAAGCTGCCGAACTCGGTCGCAGTCTGTCCAAGGAAGCATACAGTGCCGCGGTGCCTGAGCTGCGCGCGGAGCTGCTGGAGGCCCAGCGCCGGCTCAGGGATACCGATACCGCCGTGATCGTGATCGTGGAAGGGGTGGATGGGGTGGGCCGGGGGGAAGTGGTCAACCGACTCAATGCCTGGCTGGACACCCGCGGGGTGGAGACCCACGCCTTCTGGGAGGCCACCAGTGATCAACAGGCGCGGCCCCGGCTGTGGCGCTACTGGCAGGCGATGCCGGCGCGGGGGAGCATCGGCATCTTCTTCGGTGCCTGGTATTCGGAACCCATTCGTCGGCATATCCGGGATGAATGGGATGAGGCACGGTTGCATGAATCCCTGAGCCGCATCCGCGATTTCGAGAACATGCTGGTGGCCGATGGGGCACTGATCGTCAAGTTCTGGTTCCATCTGACCCGGGATGAGCAGAAGACCCGCCTGAAACAGCGTCTCAAGGACCCTGCCAGCCGCTGGTATCGCCTGCCCAGGGGCAAGGAGCAGGCAACCCAGTATCGTCGCCTGGTGGAGACCGGTGAGCGGGTGATCCGGGAAACGGACAGCGGTCTGGCCCCCTGGTATCTCATCGAGGCCACGGATCGGCGCTATCGGGATCTGACGGTGGGACGCACCCTGCTCGATGCCATCCGCGAGCGGCTGGAACTGGCGGCCGCGCCGAGCCCGCCCGTCACCGCCTCCCATGCCCCCAGCCTGCCGCCGGAAGACAGTGCCCGCATCACCGTGCTGGACCATCTCGATCTGACCCAGACGCTGGATAAATCGGTCTACAAGGAGCGATTGTCCCGTGCCCAGGCCCGCTTGCGGGATCTGGCCTGGCGGGCCAAGGATCAGGGCGTGGCCACGGTACTGGTGTTCGAGGGCTGGGACGCCGCCGGCAAGGGCGGGGCGATTCGGCGGCTGACCGCCGGCATCGACGCCCGACTGTACCGGGTGGTGGCGGTGGCCGCCCCCACGGACGAGGAAAGGGCCCATCACTATCTCTGGCGCTTCTGGCGGCATGTGCCGCCCCGTGGGCGCATGATGGTGTTCGACCGTTCCTGGTACGGGCGGGTACTGGTAGAGCGGGTGGAGGGGTTTGCCGCCGAGGATTGCTGGCGTCGTGCCTATCATGAAATCAATGATTTCGAGGAGCAGTTGACCGAGCACGGCATCGTGCTGGTGAAGTTCTGGCTGCACATCAGCGAGGAGGAGCAGCTGGCCCGGTTCAAGCAGCGGGAGGAGGTGGCCTACAAGCAGCACAAGATCACCGATGAAGACTGGCGCAATCGCCAGCAGTGGGAGGCCTACAAGGCGGCGGTGAACGAAATGGTGATCCGCACCAGTACGGAGTTCGCGCCCTGGACCCTGGTGGCCGCCAATGACAAGCGTTTCGGGCGGGTGACGGTGCTGGAAACCGTATGCCGGCGGCTGGAAGCCGTGTTGCGGCAGCCGTCGTCCGAGTAGCTGCCGGTGGGCTGCTTTTCGGTTGCAAACCTTGGCTGCCTGCTATAACTTGGACGGTCACGAGGCTAGGGGTGCCCGCCGATGGGGCTTGGGCTGAGAAACACCCTTGGAACCTGAACCGGATCATACCGGCGGAGGGAAGCTTCGGATGGGCGTCCGCGCCTTCCGTCTTCCCCGCCTTCACGCGAGGTAGACAGCAGCATGAGTGCCATCCCCCAGGACTTCGTCCGCAAGACCGCCCAGGTCTCCGAAGCGATCACCCGGCCATTTCCGGGTTCCCGCAAGATCCATGTGACCGGCTCCCGCCCCGATATCCGGGTGCCCATGCGGGAGATCACCCTGGCCCCCACCCGGATGGGGACGGGTTCCGAGGACAATCCCGCCATCACCGTCTATGACACGTCCGGTCCCTACAGTGATCCGGAGGTGAAGATCAACCTGCTGCAGGGGCTGCCCAGCGTGCGCGGCGCCTGGATCGAGGAGCGGGGGGATACCGAGGCATTGTCCGGCCCCAGTTCCCGTTACGGCCAGGCCCGTGCCGAAGATCCCGAGCTGGCTCATCTGCGTTTCGAGCATATCCGCGCCCCCCGACGTGCCCGACCCGGCCACAACATCACCCAGATGCACTACGCCCGCCGGGGGATCGTCACCCCGGAGATGGAGTTCGTGGCCATTCGGGAAAACTGCCGCCTGCAGGAGATGCGCGAGGATCCCCGTTACGCCGCCCTGCTGCGCCAGCACCCCGGTCAGCCCCTGGGGGCGAACATCCCGGATCTCATCACACCGGAGTTCGTCCGTGACGAAGTGGCCGCCGGCCGAGCGGTGATTCCCGCCAACATCAACCATCCGGAGCTGGAGCCCATGATCATCGGGCGCAATTTCCGGGTGAAGATCAACACCAACATCGGCAATTCCTCCCTGACCTCCAGCATCGAGGAAGAGGTGGAGAAGCTGGTGTGGTCCTGCCGTTGGGGCGGCGATACCCTGATGGATCTGTCCACCGGCAAGCACATCCACGAGACCCGGGAATGGGTGCTGCGCAACAGCCCGGTGCCCATCGGCACCGTACCCATCTACCAGGCCCTGGAGAAGGTGGACGGCAAGGCGGAGGCACTGACCTGGGAACTGTTCCGGGATACCCTGATCGAGCAGGCGGAGCAGGGGGTGGACTACTTCACCATCCACGCCGGGGTGCTGCTGCGCTATGTGCCCCTGACCGCCGACCGGCTCACCGGCATCGTC
The DNA here is from genome assembly GCF_000225005.1 of Ectothiorhodospira sp. PHS-1. Taxonomy (NCBI): domain Bacteria; kingdom Pseudomonadati; phylum Pseudomonadota; class Gammaproteobacteria; order Chromatiales; family Ectothiorhodospiraceae; genus Ectothiorhodospira; species Ectothiorhodospira sp. PHS-1. The sequence continues at coordinate 13,922 of NZ_AGBG01000003.1, forward strand.
TCCCGGGGCGGTTCCATCATGGCCAAGTGGTGTCTGGCCCATCACCAGGAAAACTTCCTCTACACCCATTTCCGCGAGATCTGCGAGATCATGCAGGCCTATGACGTGGCCTTCTCCCTGGGTGACGGCCTGCGTCCCGGCAGTCTGGCCGATGCCAACGACGCCGCCCAGTTCGCCGAACTGGAGACCCTGGGCGAGCTGACCAAGGTGGCCTGGGAGCACGACGTACAGGTGATGATCGAAGGTCCCGGCCATGTGCCCCTGCACAAGGTGAAGGAGAACGTGGACAAGGAACTGGTGGACTGTTTCGAGGCCCCCTTCTACACCCTGGGGCCGTTGGTGACGGACATCGCTCCCGCCTATGACCACATCACCTCCGGGATCGGTGCGGCCAATATCGGCTGGTACGGTACCGCCATGCTCTGCTACGTGACCCCCAAGGAGCACCTGGGGCTGCCCAACAAGGCGGATGTGCGCGACGGCATCATCACCTATCGCATTGCCGCTCATGCGGCGGATCTGGCCAAGGGCTTCCCCGGTGCCCAGGTGCGGGACAATGCCCTGTCCAAGGCCCGATTCGAGTTCCGCTGGGAGGATCAGTTCAACCTGTCCCTGGACCCGGAGCGGGCGCGGGATTTTCACGACGAGACCCTGCCCAAGGAGGCCCACAAGGTGGCCCATTTCTGTTCCATGTGCGGCCCCCACTTCTGTTCCATGAAGATCACCCAGGATGTGCGTGAATACGCCGCCCGGCAGGGGGTGTCGGCGGAAGAAGGGCTGGACCAGGGGATGCAGGAGAAGGCCCGGGAGTTCGTCAAGGGCGGTGCCCGGGTCTATCGGGAGGTCTGAGTTTCCTGTGCTCGTCTAGCGAGGGGGCGGCTGGTACCGATAGGCCCTGGCCTTGCGCCAGGGCGACGACGGCCTGATGCCGGCCGCCCTCAGCATCTGTTCAAGATCTGCTCCCAACCTGCCCAGTTCCTGGCGATAGGCAATGAGCCCGTCCAGCAGATCCGCGGCCAGCGAGGTCTGGGTCTGCAGGGTCGGGTCGTCATGGTCAGCCCGGTCGATCTGCATCTGTGAAGTGCTCCTGACGGGTGTGCATACCTTGTGTGTAGTCCAGTGTCCGTCACCTTGCCAGTTTCCGGGGCAGGGGAAAGGGCAGGCGGTGTGTTCGGGCTGATCAAAATCAGGTTGTCCCTCCGGCGCACGCAGGTCATGATCCGTAAAGGGTGGATGGGATAGTCTGGGAACAGACTCGGCAAGGGAACGATAACGCATGGCGGAACAGGCACAACTGGAACAGGAGAACCTCTGGCTGAAGCAGCGTCTGGCCACGCTCATCGAGGCGGCCCGTGACAACGAGCGCAAGCTGGACCGTATGACCGATCTGGAAATGCGTCTGTTGGCCGCTGACGGCCTGGTGGGCATCCTGGCCCTGCTTCTGGAGGAGTTTCCCCGGGATTACGACCTGGATCATGTGGGGCTGGTGCTCCATGACCCTGATGGAGTCATCGGTGGGATACTGGCGACGGATCCCTGCCCCTCCGAGCAGTGGTCCCTGAGGCTGTTGTCTTCCGTCGACGATCTGCAATCCCTGACAGGACTCTATCTTGGAGATTATGCCGCCTGTCCCGAAGCCCTGCGCTTCGCTGGTCGCGTCGAGCTTTGCAGTGTGGCGCTGGTGCCGCTGGAGCGAGCGGGCCGCTGTCTGGGCGCGTTATCTCTGGGCAGTCGCTGTGACGGCCGTTATGGAGAGGGGATGGATACCTACCTGCTCAGACGTCTGGCGGCGGTGGTTGCCATCTGTATCGAGAATGCCTTGGCCGCCTGGCGGTTGCGGGAGCTGGGTGTCACTGATGCCCTGACCGGGGTGCGCAATCGCCGTTTCTTCGACCTGCGCCTGCAGGAGGAAATGATCCGTGTGGTACGGGAGCGACAGAGCCTGGCCTGCCTGTTCGTGGATATCGACCACTTCAAGGTCATCAATGACTGCCATGGTCATGCTGTCGGTGACCAAGTCATTTCCGCGGTGGCCCAGCGACTTGGACGGCATCTGCGCGGCTCGGATCTGCTGGCGCGTTACGGCGGGGAGGAATTCGTGATGCTCCTACCGGGGCTGGATCGTCAGGAGGTCCGTGCGGTCGCGGAACGGGTCAGACAAGTCGTGTGCGATGTGGCGGTAGCGGCGGATGACCACAATGTGCCGGTGACGGTTTCCATCGGTGTCGCACATTGGGCGGCACAGCGTCTGGCCAGCCAGGATCCCTCTATCTCGGCGCAGGTCCTGTTGCGGGAAGCGGATGAGGCTTTGTTGCGGGCCAAGAGCGACGGCCGCAACCGGGTGGTGATGGCGGGCATGCCGCCCGCGGATACCGTGTCACTGGAGTTGCTGCCTCTGGGGCTTTAGGCTTCCGCTCCGACTACTCCGGCTCACCGAACTTGTCATTGATCAGGCCTTCCAGGGCCTTCAGGGCAGCTTCGGCGTCGTCGCCTTCCGCAACCAGGCGAACGGTGCTGCCCTTGCCAGCCGCCAGCATCATGATGCCCATGATGCTCTTGCCGTTGACTCGCTTTTGTCCCTTTTCCACTTCCAGGCTGGCATCGAAACTGCTGGCCAGGTTGACGAATTTGGCCGCGGCACGGGCGTGCATGCCCAGACGGTTGATGATGGTAAGTTCTCGGCTGGGCATTTTAACTGTGGGTCTCGCAGAGCAGGATGCCGTCATGGCCTCCGCTGATGGCCTTGTTGACCAATTCATGCAGGCGCAGATTCGGGTAGTTGAGCACCCGGACCAGCATGGGCAGATTGATGCCGGCGATGACCTGTACCTTGGGTTGCTGCAACAGGCGGTTGGCGATGTTGCTGGGGGTGGAGCCGTACATGTCGGTCAGGACCAGCACGCCGTCCCCCTGATTCAGACGTTGGTAAAGGTCAATTGCGCGGTCCAGCAGGATGTCCGGATCACCGGACTGGGACACCGCCAGGCAGCGAGTCTCCAGGGGGATGGAGCCCATCATGGATCGGGCTGTGCTCAGCAGGTCCTCGCCAATGTGATTGTGAGTGATGATGAGAAGTCCGACGGACATGGATGCATACCGTGACTGGTTCAGGAAAGTTCGCGGTGACGGGTGGTCACACCGTCGCCTCTGAGCTCACGAAAATGGCGGGAGAGTCGTTCGGTCAGATAGACCGAGCGATGGCGACCCCCGGTACAGCCGATGGAAACGGTCAGATAGCTGCGATTGTCGCTCTCAAACCGGGGTATCCAGGTGATGAGGAAGTCGCGCAACGAATTGAACATTGCCTCCACCATGGATTCGTTCTCCAGAAAACGGATCACCGCCGGATCCTTGCCGGTCAAGGCGGCTAAACTCGGTTGCCAGTGGGGATTAGGCAGACAGCGTACATCGAACACGAAATCCGAGTCTACCGGTGAACCGTACTTGAAGCCGAAGGACTGGATCAGCAGTGACAGCCCTCGCAGACTGGCCTGACGGACCCGCTCCCGAATGGACTGGCTGAGCTGGTGGACATTGGTGCGGGTGGTGTCGATGGCCAGATCGGCATGGTCGGCAATGACGCCCAGCAGGTCCCGTTCCAGGTTGATGGCCTCCATCAGGGGGATGCCCCGACGGGCCAGGGGGTGACGGCGACGGGTCTCGCTGAAGCGGCGGAGCAGGGTTTCCAGTTCCGCGTAGAGGAAAATGATCTGCAGCTCGACGCCCATGGCGCGGATTTCGTTGACGATGCGACCGAACTGGTCGAGAGATTCGATGCCGCTGCGGGCATCGATGCCCACGGCCGCCTCGCCATAGCCGGCTTGGGGAGCTTGTCGCAGTTGGCCAACCACCGCCGGCAGCAGTTCCAGGTGGAGGTTGTCGATGCAATAGTAGCCGGCATCCTCCAGAGCATGCAGGGCCACGGTTTTGCCCGACCCGGAAAGCCCGCTGACGATGATGAGTTTCATGAGTCGCTCTGCATCTGACGCCGCTGGCGGGCGGAAAGATCGTCGGCGGCAATGTAGCCGCGCAGCCGCAGCAGGTGATTGCGCACCGCCGCCTCCACCATGACCGCCAGGTTACGGCCGGAGGCCACGGGCAGGGTGATGACGGGAACCTGCAGTCCCAGTACCTCCCGGCTGCATCGTCCCCCATGAAGGCGATCGATGTCGGCGGACGTCACGTCGACCTGGTCTTTCAGGTCGATGATCAGGCGCAGGTACTTGCTGCTCTTGATGGCACTGTCACCGTACATGGCACGAATGTTCAGGACGCCCAGTCCTCTGACCTCCAGGAAGTTTTCCAGCACTGGCGGACAGGTGCCCCGCAGGATGTCCGGGGCGATGCGGGCAAATTCGGGTGCATCGTCAGCAATCAGACGGTGTCCGCGGCTGATGAGTTCCAGGGCCAGCTCGCTCTTGCCGATGGCGCTTTCCCCCGTCAGCAGCACCCCGATGCCCAGCACTTCCATGAAGACACCGTGCAGGGTGATGGTCTCCGCCAGCTTGTCGCTGAAGAAATAGCGCAGGATATTGATGATTTCGTGGCTGTGCAGGGCAGTGGAGAGCAGGGGGACGGCCTGTTTGTCCGCCAGGGCGCACAGTTCCGGCTGAACCGCCAGACCGTCGGTGACGATCAGGAGGGCCGCCGTGCCGTTCACCAGCTGTTCCAGGATGTCCCGCTGGGAGTTCTTGCGCAGGTTCCACAGGTAGCGCATCTCGTCCGGACCCAGCACCTGGATCTGGTTGGGATGGATGATGTTCAGGTGTCCGACCAGTGAGGTACTGCCGTGAGGCGTGGCCTGGTGAGCGATCCGGCGTTCCCTGCCCTGATGACCGGCCACCCAGCGCAGGGCCAGGCGTTCTCCCATGGCCTCGACGACGTGATGGACGGTAAGGGGGGGCGTGGTCACGGTGAGTCTGGGCTTTCGGTATCCCAGTGGTGTACCAGCTCCAGCAGGTCTTCCGGTCCTTTGGCGCTACGCAGTCGGGCCAGGGTCTCCGGATCGGAGAACATGCGCGCGAGCAATGCGAGGATCTGCAGGTGTTCGTCGGTACATTCGGTCGGCACCACCAGGGCAAACAGGATGTCCACCGGTTCGCTGTCCGGGGCGTCGTAGTCCACGCCCTTGCCCAGCTTGAGCAGGGCGGCACAGGCCTCGTCGGCTCCGGCCAGCCGGCCGTGGGGGATGGCGACGCCATGCCCCAGGCCGGTGCTGCCCAGGCGTTCCCGGGCCAGCAGGCTGTCGAAGATCTCTCCCTGGGTCAGCCTGGGCAGGTGGCTCGAAAGCATGTCACCCAGCATCTCCAGAGCACGTTTCTTGCTGCTGACGTCCGGCAGACAGCAGACGCGCTCCGAAGCGAGAAGATCACCGATGTTCATGGATATCTCACCCGATGTGGTTACGGTGGGAGCCTTCGGCGCGGTGATGGTCCTTGAGCTTCTCCTTGTGCTTGACCACCTGACGGTCCAGTTTGTCGACCAGGGCGTCAATGGCTGCGTACATGTCGGCATGGCTGGCGTCGGCAAAGATGGTGTTGCCGCTGACCAGCATGTTGGCTTCCGCCTTCTGCTGCAGTTTCTCCACGGTCAGGACCACATGTACGTCGATGACGTTGTCGAAATGGCGCTCCAGGCGCTGGAACTTGTCATTGACATAGTCGCGCAGGGCGTCGGTCAGGTCCACGTGGTGACCGGTGAGGTTGATCTGCATGAGGTGACTCCTTGGTTTGAAATGTGAAAGTGAAGCTGAGGCCTGGTTGTGGATTCAGACGAGGCGCTTGCGTTCGTTGGATGGCGGGATCGCCATGGCCTCGCGATACTTGGCAACGGTGCGCCTCGCTACCTGGATGCCCCGGTCCACCAGGATCTGGGCAATCTTGCTGTCACTCAGGGGCTTGCCCTGGGGTTCTTCGGCAATCAGTTTGCGAATCATGGCACGGATGGCCGTGGCGGAGCACTCACCGCCGTCGGACGTCCCCACGTGGCTGGAGAAGAAATACTTGAATTCGTAAATCCCTCTCGGGGTGTGCATGTACTTCTGGGTGGTGACGCGGGAGATGGTGGATTCGTGCATCTCCAGTTGCTCGGCGATATCCCGCAGCACCAGGGGTTTCATGGCTTCGTCACCGTGTTCCAGAAAGGCGCGCTGATGTTCCACGATGGCGGTGCCCACACGCAGCAGGGTCTCGTTGCGGCTTTGCAGGCTTTTGATGAACCAGCGGGCCTCCTGCAGGCTATTGCGCAGGTAGATATTGTCCTGGCTGGAATCGGCCCGTCGCACAAAGCTGGCATAAAGTGGGTTGACCCGCAACCGGGGCGCGACTTCCGGATTCAGTTCCACCTGCCAGAATCCCTCGCGCTTGCGCACGAAGACATCGGGAATGATGTATTCCGGTGCGCTGGAACTGATCAGGGTGCCCGGGCGGGGATTCAGGCTCTGGATCAGCGAGATCACCACCTGCAATTCGCCGTCAGCCAGCCCCAGTCGGCGCTGGACCCCCTTGAAGTCGCGGGTGCCCAGGGCTTCCAGGTGATCACGCACCAGGGTTCTGGCCTCGGCCAGCCAGGGCGTCTCCGGCGCGAACTGCTCCAGTTGCAGCAACAGGCACTCGGCAAGATCCCGTGCACCCACGCCCACGGGATCCAGGTGCTGGACCATGCGCAACACGGCTTCCACCTCATCCAGCTCCAGTTCCATCTCCTGATCCTGGGCCAGGCCGGCGTGGATCTGCTCGATGGGTTCGGCCAGGTAGCCGTCATCGTTGATGGCATCGATGATGGTCATGGCGATGACCTGGTCCCGCTCGCTCAGGGGCGACAGGTTGATCTGCCAAAGCAGGTGGTCACGCAGGTCTTCGCCGGGTGCACTCTGATTCTCGAACAGGTCGCGACCGTCGTTGTCCATCTGGCCGCCGCCGGCGGTCGGCATGTCGTAGAGGTCTTCCCAGTTGCTGTCCACGGGCAGTTCCTCGGGAATGGTTTCCGCGGATTCGCTGGTGTTGTCCCGTTCGGCGGGCTCGTCGAATTCCCGGCTCTCCGCATCCTTGTCGGCGCTATCGGCGCCGGGGGCCATGCCTTCAGGTTGGGTGGCTTCATCCATGCCGGTATCCAGGTCGGCATCCGCGCCTTCCAGGGCTTCCAGCATCGGGTTGGTCTCCAGCGTTTCCTGGATCTGGGCCTGGAGCTCCAATGTGGACAGCTGCAGCAGCCGGATGGCCTGCTGCAGCTGCGGTGTCATGGTAAGGCTCTGGCCGAGACGGAGCTGGACAGAAGGTTTCAGCATAGGATGTGGCGTGCCACCGGAGTCGTCAGGCAGGAGTTGAAGGGTCCGGGCAGTACTGACGGTGCCTTGCCGTCATGTGCCGGGTCTGTCATCCGGATTATACGTCCTGGCACGAAAAATGTGACCCAGTGTGGGGAAACCATGCGTTGGCTCAAAAACTCTACCTTCATAGTCGGAAATGATCGCCCAGGTAGACCCGCCTGACCTGGGGGTCTGCCAGCACCACTTCCGGCGGCCCCTCGCTGATCAGGTGTCCGTCGCTCAGGATATAGGCGCGATTGCAGATGCCCAGGGTTTCACGGACGTTGTGATCGGTGATCAGTACCCCGATATTCCGGGAGACCAGATGGGTGATGATGCGCTGAATTTCGATCACGGAGATGGGGTCTACCCCGGCAAAGGGCTCATCAAGCAGGATGAAGGCCGGTTCGGTGGCCAGGGCGCGGGCGATTTCCACCCGCCGCCGCTCACCCCCCGAGAGGCTGATGCCCAGGCTCTCGCGGATATGCATGATCTGAAACTCTTCCAGCAGGGATTCCATGTGCTCATGGCGCTGGCCGCGGCTGAGGTCGCGGCGTGTTTCCAGCACGGCAAGCAGGTTGTCTTCCACCGACAACTTGCGAAAAACCGAGGCCTCCTGGGGCAGATAGCCGATGCCCAACTGGGCGCGGGCATGCATGGGCAGGGGGGTGATATCCCTGCCGTCCAGTTCGATGCGCCCGCCGTCGCAGGGGATGAGACCGACGATCATGTAAAAACAGGTGGTCTTGCCGGCGCCGTTGGGACCCAGCAGGCCCACGACCTCACCGCTGTTCACCTGCAGTGATACACCGTCCACCGGCTTGCGGGCGCGGTACTGCTTGACCAGGTCGTGGGTCTGCAGACGACTCATGGCGTCCCCTCGACAGGGGCGGGAGGCTGTTCCCTGGGCGTGAAGATGGCCTCGACACGGCCGGTGTCCCCGGTGCGGGCCTCCAGCGTGGCCGTGCGCAGGTCATAGGTGATGCGGCTGCCCCGGAACTCGTCCGTGCCCTGTCGCACGCGGGCATTGCCGCTCAGCTCCATGCGTTGCTCGTTGGGGAGGAACTCCATCCGCGCGGCTTCGGCCCGGACTTCCCGCCCCTGTGGATCCAGTGTGTTCAGGGTGGCCGGTTGACCCTCCGCGGTCATGCGTTCCAGCACCCGGCCCGGGGTATGGACGGTGACCGTATCGCCGCTGATTTCTGTGGCGCCCTGGGTGATGCGTACGCTGCCCCGGTAGGTGCTGATGCCCCGGTTGTCGTCCAGGGTGGCCGAGTCCGCCTCAATGCGGATGGGCAATGTCCGGTCCACCTGCGCCTGGAGCGGTCCGGACGGCAGCAGGATGGCCAGGGCCGGGATCATGAACCACGCGCCAGGCCGTCGCCAGGGTGAGCACTGAACCGCGCCCTCGCCGTTGCTCCCGCGAAGGCGGGAGCCCATGCTTTTCACTCCGTGACTGGATTCCCGCCTGCGCGGGAATGACGACCCGGGGGAGGCCGGCCGCATTCCGTTGGACCTGGATTCCCGCTGGCGCGGAAATGACTGACTGGGAACAGCCCTAATGGGGAACATAGACACCCCGTGCTTCTCGTTTGAGTTCCAGAATTTCACGTTCAAGATCCAGGAACAGCCCCAGACCCTCGGCCTCCTGATAGGTTGTCTGCAGACGTGCCGGGGCATCGGTGACGGCCTGACGGGGATCAGGCCAGAGGGTGGTGTCCCGGGTGGTGATGGTGATCGGGTCCCGTCCACCCTCTGCAGCGCGGTGGATGTGCACCTCGCCCAGCAACCTGACCTCATCACCGATGGGGGAGATCCAGCCCTGCTCGGAGCGCAGGGTCCAGGTGGGGCCAGGTGGTTGATGCAGGACCAGTACCGGGGTCTCCAGCCAGCGTGCCCCATCCATTTCGCGCTGCTCCATGCGCTGGCCGCGGAGCTGGTAACGGGGTTCACCCTGGGAGTCCATATGGATGGCCGCATACTGTTCCAGAAAGAAATCGGTTCCTTCGGTTGCCGCGTCTTCCAGTACCCGGCGGCGTTCATCGGCGTCCCGGGCCAGCCAGAAGCCGACGGCCGCGACCAGAGTCAGCAGCAGGATCAGGAACAGCGAGGGCAGTTTCATCTCAGATAGGCTGCCATGGCGGCCTGCAGAGTGCCCTGGGCCTCCATGATGAATTCACAGACCTCCCGGGCGGCACCGCGCCCTCCCGGTTGTCGGGTGACGTAGTGGGCGTGTTCCCTTACCAGGGCATGGGCGTCAGCCACCGCAACGGCCAGGGCGACCCGGCGCATGACCGGGAGATCCACCACGTCATCCCCCACGTAGGCGGTTTCATCGGCGCCGACACCGGCATCCGCGAGCAGGCCGCCGAGTGCTTCGAGTTTGTCGCGTCGGCCCTGGACCACGAGCCGGATGCCCAGATCCCGCATCCGGTGTTCCACCACGCCCGAGCGGCGGCCGGTCAGGATGCCCACCTGGACACCGCTGTCCGCGAGCATGCGCATGCCCTGACCATCCTTGCTGTTGAAGGCCTTGTACTGGCGTCCGTCATCGTCCAGGAACAGGCTGCCGTCGGTGAGTACGCCATCCACATCAAAGATGACGAAGCGCACCCGTCGTGCGCGTTCAGTGAGCGTTTCGTTCATGGGGCAACGATACCACGCGTCGGGCAGGAACGGTCAGACCACGCCGGCGCGCAGCAGGTCGTGCATGTTGAGGGCGCCCACCAGGCGTTGACCCTCGTCCAGCACCGGCAGGGCGCTGATCTTGTGATCCTCCATGATCTTCAGGGCCTCGGCGGCCAGCATGGTGGGGGCGGCGGTCTTGAACTGACGAGTCATCACTTCACCGATGGTGGTGGCATGCACGTCCACGCCCCGGTCGAGGGTGCGGCGCAGGTCGCCGTCGGTGAAGACACCGATGAGTCGTCGCTGTTCATCCACTACCGCCGTCATGCCCAGGCCCTGGCGGCTGATTTCCAGCAGGGCATCACCCAGGGGCGCATCGGCCCGCACCACGGGGATGCGTTCGCCGGTATGCATGATGTCCGCCACGTGCAGGAGCAGCCGGCGGCCCAGGCGCCCGCCCGGGTGGGAGCGGGCGAAGTCGTCGGCGGTGAAGCCGCGGGCTTCCAGCAGGGCCACGGCCAGGGCATCGCCCATGGCCAGGGCGGCGGTGGTGCTGGCCGTGGGGGCCAGGCCCAGGGGGCAGGCCTCCCGGGCCACGCTCACGTCCAGGTTCACGGTGGCCTCCCGCGCCAGGGTTGAGCGGGGGTTGCCGGTGAGGGCGATCATCGGCACGCCCAGGCGACGGATCAGGGGCAGGATGGTGAGCAGTTCATCGGTCTCGCCGGAGTTGGACAGGGCGATGACCGTGTCACCCGGCGTGATCATGCCCAGGTCTCCATGGCTGGCTTCACCCGGGTGGACGAAGAAGGAGGGGGTGCCGGTGCTGGCCAGGGTGGCGGCGATCTTGTTGCCGACATGGCCGGACTTGCCCATGCCCGTGACCACCACGCGGCCGGTGCAGGCGAGAAGGTGTTCGCAGGCGCGGATGAACCGGGCGTCGATGCGGGTCATCAGGCCGCGGATGCCCTCGGCCTCCGTGTCCAGTACCGCCAGGGCAAGTTCGCGGGTCTTTTCCGGATTGAGTTTCATGATGCCGTCACGCTACCAATGCTTCAGGTGGGTTGAGCAAGATCATTTTCGGTCTTCATCGCTTACGCCGTCCCCCCGGCCGGACTCAGGCTCAGATACACCCAGGTCATGTAGCCGATGAAGAGCGCCAGCAGCACTCCGCCCTCCACCCGGTTGATGCGCCTTGGACGCCCCCTGAAACTGAAGGCCATGACGATGATCAGCAGGGTCAGACCCAGCATGACCGGAAAATCCCGCCACAGGGCATCGGCCGGTACGCCGGCGGGGCGGATCAGACCCGGGATGGCCAGCACGCCCAGCAGATTGAACAGGTTGGAGCCCAGGATGTTGCCCAGCACCAGATCCGGCTCGTTACGACGTGCACTCATCAGGGCCGCCGCCAGTTCCGGCAGGCTGGTGCCGATGGCGACGATGGTCAGTCCGATCACCAGGTCGCTCACGCCCAGGGCGGTGGCGATGTTCACCGCTCCCCAGACCAGGGCGCGGGCGCTGATCAGCAGCAGCACCAGGCCGATCAGCAGCCAGAGAACGGCCCTGCCGGTGGAGACCGCCCGCGGAATCTCCGCCTCGAACTCGCCCTGGATCGGGTCGGGGCCGTTGTTGCGTCCCTTGAGACCGTCCCGCACCATCCAGGCCATGATCAGGATCAGGCCGCCCAGCAGGATCAGGCCGTCCATCCTGCCCAGGGTGCCGTTGAGTACCAGCAGGTAGGCCAGCACGCTGACCCCCAGGACCAGGGGCATTTCCTTGCGCAGGGTGGCGGAGGTGATGGCCAGAGGGGCGAGCAGGGCCGTCATGCCCAGGATCAGGCCGATGTTGGCGATGTTGGAACCCACCGCGTTGCCGATGGCCAGCCCGGAGTTGCCCTGCCAGGCGGCAATGCCGGAAACCAGCAGCTCCGGCGCCGAGGTGCCGAAGCCGACGATGGTCAGGCCGATGATCATGGTGGGGATGCCCAGGTTGCGCGCCAGGGCGGCGGCACCGAAGATGAACCGGTCGGCACTCCAGACCAGAATGATCAGACCCAGCAGGACGGCAGTGATGGAAGTGAGCATACAGGTGTTTGCGATAGGGCGGTGGGGGATGGGGCGCCATGGCTGATCGGGCGGATTTTACCCTGGACTTCGGGGTTCGTGACTGGGAACACCCGGCTTGGCTGGCGCAATTCTACCCGGATGATCTGCCGGCGTCCTGGCGTTTGTCGTATTACGCCAATGAATTTCGTGCCGTGCTGGTGCCCAGGGAGCGGCGCCTGGCCGCCGGTGAGGCCGGCATGCGCGTCTGGCGGGACGAGGTGTCCCGGGGGTTCCGGTTCTATCTGGAACTGTCACCGGAGGACGATGCGGTCGTGCCCGCCAGAGCCGAGGCGGTCCTGGGTGATCATCTGGCCGGCTATGTGATGGCGGCCGGGGCGGCCTTTCCTCCGCCCGGCACGGGCCGACCCTGGTTTGCATCCCGTGCCGGGGCCGGTTCGGCGCGACTCTGGACCGGCACGGATACCCCGGGCGCCTGTGGTGGCGTGGGCCTGCTGACACTGGATGGCCCGCCGGACCTGCGGGCCTTGCGTGGGCAGTTGGAGTGTTTCATCCACGGCAGCCCGGCCGGGGCGGGGCTGCTGTTCATGGATGCCGGACCCGGTACGGTGGATCAGGCCATGACCATTGCCGCGCTGCTGGGAGTGGCTTGACAGGACCCCGACGGCCCGGGAACATTCACGGTACCTTGATCACCCGCTCCCCCCTCCATTCAAACCCAGGAACCGGACCATCGACGCCTCTCCCGACAAGACGCCCTGGATCGAGATCCGTGATCTGCACTTTGCCCGCGGTGATCGCAAGATCTTCGATGGCCTGAACATCACCATCGCTCAGGGGCAGGTGACAGCCATCATGGGCCCCAGCGGCACCGGCAAGACCACGTTGCTGCGGCTGATCGGGGGTCAGCTGCGTCCCGATCATGGCCAGGTGCTGGTAGAGGGGCAGGACGTACATCGTCTTTCACGCCGGGAGCTGTATCGTCTGCGCCGTCGCATGGGCATGCTGTTTCAGAGCGGGGCATTGCTCACGGATCTGAACGTCTTTGACAACGTGGCCTTTCCCATTCGCGAGAACACCCGCCTGCCGGAACCGCTGGTGCGCAACCTGGTGCTCATGAAACTGGAGGCGGTGGGCCTGCGCGGCGCGGTATCCCTTATGCCCAGTGAACTCTCCGGCGGCATGGCCCGGCGGGTGGCTCTGGCCCGGGCCATCGCCCTGGACCCGCTGCTGATGATGTACGACGAACCCTTTACAGGCCTGGACCCCATCACCATGGGGGTGATCGTGTCCCTCATCCGTCGCCTCAACGATGCCCTGGGCATGACCAGTATCGTCGTGTCCCACGATGTGGCCGAGGCCGGCTCCATCGCCGACTGGGTTTACCTTATCTCCGATGGCCGGGTGGTGGATGCCGGTCCGCCGGAGCAATTGCGCCGGGAGGCCTCGGACTGGTCCCGCCAGTTTCTGGAAGGCTTGCCGGATGGTCCGGTTCCCTTCCATTATCCGGCGCCGGATTATCTGGATGACCTCATGGGAGGCGATACACGGTGATGGGACCTTTCCAACGGCTGGGGCGCTCGGCACTGGGCGTGCTGGAACGCCTGGGGCGGGGCCATCTGTTCCTGCTGCGCACCCTGCTGGCCATGGGGACGCTGGTGCGCCGTCCGGGGCTGCTGCTGCGGGAAATCTATTCGGTGGGGGTGTTGTCCCTGCTGATCATTGCCGTGTCCGGCCTGTTCGTGGGCATGGTGCTGGGGTATCAGGGTTACATCACCCTGGTGGACTTCGGTGCCGCCGAGGCGCTGGGTACCGTCGTCGCCCTGTCCCTGGTCCGTGAACTGGGGCCAGTGGTGACCGCGCTGCTGTTTGCCGGTCGGGCCGGTTCCGCGCTGACGGCGGAGATCGGCCTGATGAAGGCGACGGAACAGCTCTCCAGCATGGAAATGATGGCGGTGGACCCGTACAAACGGGTGATTGCACCGCGGTTTCTGGCCGGCGTGATTTCCATGCCCCTGCTGGCGGCCATCTTCAGTGCCGTCGGTGTGGCCGGGGGCTATTTCATCGGCGTGGGCGTGCTCGGGGTGGATGCCGGCGCCTACTGGTCACAGATGCAGGCCAGCGTGGATTTCCACGAAGACGTCATGAACGGCGTGATCAAGAGCATGGTCTTTGGCGTGGTGGCCGCCTGGATCGCCGTATTTGAAGGTTATGATGCCACGCCCACCTCTGAAGGGGTGAGCCGGGCCACCACGCGCACCGTGGTGCACACGGCACTGGCCATTCTGGCCCTGGACTTTATTCTGACCGGACTCATGTTCGGTGATATCTGATAACGGGACGGCAAGATGACGACGCGCAGGATCGAGATCACCGTGGGCATCTTCGTGGCCCTGGGCCTGGCGGCCCTGTTCATGCTCGCCGTCCAGGTGAGCAACCTGGGCGAGTACCGGGGCGGCGACGGCTATGAGGTGCATGCCTATTTCAACAACATCGGCGGCCTGAAGGTGCGGGCCCCGGTGACCATGGCCGGGGTCCGGGTCGGGCGGGTGAGCGCCATCACCTATGACGCCGAGCGCTATCAGGCCCGGGTCAGCTTCACCATCTCCGCCCGCTATGACCAGTTGCCCACGGATACCCAGGCCAGCATCTATACCGCTGGCCTGCTGGGGGAACAGTACATCGCCCTGGAGCCCGGCGGCGAGGATGAGGTGCTGCGGGACGGTGACGTGATCCTGTTCACCCAGTCGGCCCTGGTGCTGGAGGAACTGATCGGCCGGGTGCTGGTCAACCTTACCGGAAACTGATGCGGAGTCCCCTCGTGATGAATGCCCTTGTCCGTCTGACCTTTACGGCCTGTCTGGTACTGGCCCTCAGCCTGGTGCCGGCGTTGGCCGCCCCCCAGGATCCGGTGAGGCTGGTGGAGCAGACCTCCGCCCAAGTGCTGTACAAGCTGCGTGAAGATCCGGAGCGAACCCGCAATGATCCGGAGTTTCTCCACGCCCTGGTGGACGACATCATCCTGCCGGTGGTGGATGTCCAGGGCATGTCGCGGCTGATCCTGGCCCGGCACTGGCGTACCGCCACTCTCGAGCAGCGGGAGCGATTCACGACGGCCTTCCAGAACATGCTCATGCGCACCTACACCCTGCAGATGGCCGAGCACATGGACAAGGATATCCGGGTCCTGCCCCATCGCAGCCGTCAGGATGATCGCATGGCTTCGGTGGCCACCGAGATCGTGATGGGGCAGGGGCGCTCCAACATCCCCGTCATCTACAGCCTGCGGCCCGTGGACGGAGAATGGAAGATTTTCGATCTGACCGTGGAGGGACTCAGCTTCGTGACCAATTTCCGCACCAACTTCGGTGCTGAGGTGGAGCGTCATGGCCTTGATGCCCTGATCGAGCGCCTGGAGGCCGGTGACGAATCCCTCATCGAGGAGGCTGTTCAGGTCGAGGTGGGGGCGAGCCGGTGAGCGAGGCGCGGCTGGAACGCACCGAGGCCGGTATCCGGGTGACGGGTGAACTCACCCTTGCCACGGTACCTGATCTGTGGCGGGAATCCCGAGCCCTGCTCCAGGGTGGATCCGGCTCCTGCCGGGTGGATCTGTCGGGGGTGACCCGAAGTGACAGTGCCGGCGTGGCGCTGCTCGTCGGCTGGATGAAGGACTGTGGTGGTACCCAGGGCGATCATCTGATCTTCACCGGCATGCCCGAGCGCATGCGGGCCCTGGTCGCGGTCAGCGATCTTGAGGACGTACTGCGGCGAGAGGCCTGATTGCCGGTACTCCCCCCCGGACGCCCTTTTCCGCTATCATCCTTTCCCCTATGGATAAACTGATCATCTGCGGTGGCCGCCCGCTGGAGGGTGATGTACGCATCTCCGGCGCCAAGAATGCGGTCCTTCCCATCCTGGCAGCCACGTTGCTGGCCGATGGCCCCATGACCATCGGCAACGTCCCGCATCTGCAGGATGTCACCACCACCATGGAACTGCTCGGGCGCATGGGCGTGTCCCTGACGGTGGACGAACGCATGCGCATCGAAGTCAATCCCACCACGCTCAACCAGTGCGTGGCGCCCTATGAGCTGGTACGTACCATGCGCGCCTCCATCCTGGTACTGGGGCCCCTGCTGGCCCGTTACGGGGAGGCCGAGGTGTCCCTGCCGGGGGGCTGCGCCATCGGCTCCCGTCCGGTGAACATCCATCTGGAGGGGCTGGCCGCCATGGGAGCCGACATCCGGGTGGAAGGGGGGTACATCCGTGCCCGCGCCAACCGTCTCAAGGGGGCGCGTCTGGTGTTGGACACGGTGACCGTGACCGGCACCGAGAATCTGCTGATGGCCGCGACCCTGGCCGATGGCGTTACCGTCATCGAGAATGCCGCCCGCGAACCGGAAGTGGTGGATCTGGCCAACTGCCTCAAGGCCATGGGGGCCAGGATCTCGGGGGCCGGGACCGACACCATCACCGTGGAGGGCGTGCCGAATCTGCACGGCTGTGAATACACCGTGCTGGCCGACCGGATCGAGACCGGTACCTTCCTGGTGGCGGGCGCCATGACCGGTGGCCGGGTGCGTGCCCGCGATACCGCGCCCAAGACCCTGGATGCCGTGCTGGTCAAGCTGGAAGAGGCCGGTGCCCACATCACTGTGGGGGAGGACTGGATCGAGCTGGACATGCGGGGACGTCGGCCCCGGTCGGTGAGTCTGCGCACGGCACCGTATCCTGCCTTTCCCACCGACATGCAGGCCCAGTTCGTGGCCCTGAACGCCGTCGCGGAAGGGACCTCCACCATTACCGAGACCGTGTTCGAGAACCGCTTCATGCATGCCCTGGAGATGCAGCGCATGGGGGCCGACATCCGGATCGAAGGCAACACCGCCATCATTCGCGGGGTTCCGCATCTGAAGGCGGCACCGGTGATGGCCACCGACCTGCGAGCCTCGGCCAGCCTGATTCTGGCCGGTCTGGTCAGTGATGGCGAGACCCTGGTGGATCGCATCTATCACATCGACCGCGGCTATGAATGCATCGAGGAGAAACTCTCCCAGCTCGGCGCCGTCATCCGCCGCGTGCCCGGATAAGCCCCATGCCAGAACAGACACTGACCATCGCCCTGTCCAAGGGGCGGATCTACAAGGATACCCTGCCGCTGCTGGCGGAAGCCGGGATCGAGCCGAAGGATGATCCGGAGACCAGTCGCAAGCTGATACTGGATACCAACCGTGACGACGTGAAGTTGGTGGTGATCCGCGCCACCGATGTGCCCACTTATGTGCAGTACGGAGCCGCCGATGTGGGGGTTTCCGGCAAGGATGTGCTGATGGAGCACGGCGGGGAAGGGTTGTACGAGCCCCTGGATCTGAACATCGCCCGCTGCCGTCTGATGGTGGCGGGACGTCCGGAGGCCGCGGCCCGGGGCGGCCGCCTGCGGGTTGCCACCAAGTTCGTCAACACCACTCGTCGCTATTATGCCGAGCAGGGTAAGCAGGTGGAGATCATCAAGCTTTACGGCTCCATGGAACTGGCGCCGCTGGTGGGGTTGTCCGACTGTATCGTGGATCTGGTGGACACCGGCAATACCCTCAAGGCCAACGGCCTGGTTCCCCTGGAGCACATTGCCGACATCAGCTCCCGTCTGGTGGTGAACAAGGCCGCCATGAAGATGAAGTCAGCGCGCGTCAAGCATCTGCTCAAGGATCTTGAGGCGGCGGTGGCGAGGCGGGCCTAGACGGCCTGGCGCTGCCTTCGCGGGAGTGGCCCCGGCCCCGGATGATGGCTGGCTTCCGCGGTGATTTGTGATTGCCCTGACCGTTTCCCGAAAGGATCATGAAATCCGATGCCATACCAGACCGATGATCTGAGAATCCTGGGTATCCAGGAAGTGTCCCCCCCGGAACAGCTCCACCGGGAGTATCCCGTCAGCGACGAAGCCGCCCGGACCGTTTACGAGTCCCGTAACGCCATTCACCGGATACTCAAGGGGGAAGATGATCGTCTGCTGGTGATCGCTGGTCCCTGTTCCATCCACGATGTGGAAGCGGCCCGGGACTACGCCGCCCGCCTGAAGGGATTGCGGGATGAACTGGCGGCCGACCTGGAAGTGGTGATGCGGGTCTATTTCGAAAAGCCCCGGACCATCGTCGGCTGGAAGGGGCTCATCAACGATCCCGACCTGGACAACAGTTTTCAGATCAACAAGGGCCTGCGCCTGGCCCGAGGCCTGTTGCTGGACCTGGCCCGACGGGGCGTACCGGCCGCCACCGAATATCTCGACCTGATCAGCCCCCAGTACGTGGCGGACCTGGTGGCCTGGGGCGCCATCGGCGCCCGTACCACCGAAAGCCAGGTACATCGCGAGCTGGCCTCAGGGCTGTCCTGTCCGGTGGGCTTCAAGAACAGCACCGACGGCAGCCTGCAGGTGGCTGTCGACGCCATTCGTTCCAGCTCGAAACCCCATCATTTCCTGTCCGTGACCAAGGCGGGACGCTCGGCCATCTTCTCCACGGCGGGCAACGGGGACTGCCACATCATCCTGCGGGGCGGCAAGACGCCCAATTACGACCCCAAGAGCCTGGACGAGGCCGCCGAGGCCCTGCAGGATGCCGGTCTGCCGCCTCAGCTCATGATCGACTGCAGCCATGCCAACAGCCGCAAGGATCCGGCCCGCCAGGTGGAGGTGACTCGTTCCGTGGCGGCTCAGATCCATGGCGGCGACCGTCGCATCATCGGTGTGATGCTGGAAAGTCATCTGGTGGCGGGTCGTCAGGACCTGGTGGCAGGCAAGCCTCCCGTCTACGGGCAGAGCATCACCGATGCCTGCATGAGCTGGGATGACACCGCCCCCCTGTTGCGGGAGCTGGCCGCCGCGGTCAAGGCTCGTCGCGGCCGTTGAAGGCCCTGGTTCATCCTGTCTGCCTCTGCCCTTCTCCCCCAAGGGGAGAAGGGCACGTTACACTAGCCAATCCATTCCGTTTCGAGGCGTCCCCATGCCGCAGATCAATCGCCTGGACTCCCGACAAGCCGATTTCCGCGCACGACTGGATCAGTTGCTGGCCTGGGAGAGCGTGTCCGACGAGGCCGTGTTCACCACCGTGCGCGACATCCTGACCGATGTGCGACATCGGGGCGACGCGGCCGTGCTGGAATACACGGCCCGATTCGACCGCCTGGAAAAGACCGCGGTGGCTGAGTTGGAGATCTCCCGGGATCGGCTTGACCAGGCCCTGACCCGCATCGCCCCGGCGCATCGGCAGGCCCTGGAACGGGCCGCGGAGCGAGTGCGCCGCTATGCCGAACATCAGAAATTGTCCGACTGGCAATACACCGAGCCTGACGGCACCGTGCTGGGCCAGCAGGTGAGCCCCCTGGATCGGGTCGGACTCTATGTGCCCGGCGGCAAGGCAGCCTATCCCTCCTCGGTGATCATGAACGCGATCCCGGCCAAGGTGGCCGGGGTACCCGAGGTGATCATGGTGGTACCCACGCCGGACGGGCAGGTGAACGACCTGGTGCTGGCGGCGGCGGCCGTGGCCGGGGTGGATCGGGTGTTTGCCATCGGCGGGGCCCAGGCGGTGGCGGCACTGGCCTACGGCACCGGGACCATTCCGCAGGTGGATAAGATCGTGGGCCCCGGCAACATCTATGTGGCCACTGCCAAGCGCATGGTTTTCGGGGCCGTGGGAATCGACATGGTGGCGGGGCCGTCCGAGATTCTGGTGGTCTGTGACGGCCGGACCGACCCTGACTGGATTGCCGCTGACCTGTTCTCCCAGGCCGAGCATGACGAGGACGCCCAGGCCATCCTGGTCAGTCCCGACGAAGACTTCCTGGAGGCGGTGGCGGTCGCCATGGATGCCCTGCTCGAGCGCATGCCCCGGGCCGAGATCATTCGTACGTCCCTGGCTGCCCGGGGTGCCCTGATCCGGGTACGGGATCTGGACGAGGCCGTGGAGGTGGCCAACCACGTGGCGCCGGAGCATCTGGAACTGTCCGTGGCCGAGCCCGAGGCCATGGCCCGGCGCATTCGCCATGCCGGTGCCATCTTCCTGGGGCGTCACACAGCCGAGGCCGTGGGTGACTACTGTGCCGGTCCCAACCACGTGCTGCCCACCTCCCGCACGGCGCGCTTTTCCTCGCCCCTGGGGGTCTATGACTTCCAGAAGCGCTCCAGCCTGATTCACTGCTCCGCCGCCGGGGCCGCCGATCTGGGTCGGACCGCCTCCGTGCTGGCCCGGGGGGAGGGGCTGGTCGCCCATGCCTGTTCGGCGGAATACCGCATCGACCCCAAGGTTGATGAACGCTGAGCCTGTTCCCATTGCCTGTGTCCACGATACCATGCCCCAAGACGCCCAAGCCGTGACGGCACCTTGCCCGGAACACCTGATCCGGACCGGGATCCGTGAACTGTCCGCCTACCCCGTGCCCTCGGCCCGGGGCCTGATCAAGCTGGATGCCATGGAAAATCCCTATGAGTGGCCGCGGGACTTGCGCGATGCCTGGGCCGAGACCTTGAGTCGGCTGCCGGTCAACCGGTATCCGGACCCGAAGGGCACCGAACTCGTGGCCCGTCTGCGCACGGTGATGGGGGTGCCCGGCGAGGCGGCATTGCTGCTGGGCAACGGTTCCGACGAACTGATCCAGATCCTGCTCATGGCCGTGTCCGGTCCCGGGCGGGTGGTGATGGCGCCGGAGCCCGGCTTTGTCATGTACCGGATGGTGGCCCGCTGGCTGGGCCTGGAGTTTGTCGGTATCCCCCTCAAGCCGGACTTTTCCCTGGACATGTCGGCCATGCTGGCGGCGCTGGAACGACACCGGCCGGCCGTGATGTTCCTGGCCTGGCCCAATAATCCCACCGGCAATCTCTGGCCGCGGGCCGAAATGGAAACGCTGATCCGGGCGGCACCCGGGCTGGTGGTGGTGGACGAGGCCTATGGTCCCTTTGCCCGGGACAGCTTTCTGCCGGACGTGGGCAGCGACGGGCGCCTGCTGGTGATGCGTACCGTCTCCAAGCTGGGGCTGGCCGGGCTTCGGCTGGGTTATCTATGCGGGATGCCGGCGTGGATCGGGGAACTGGACAAGGTCCGCCTGCCTTACAACATCAATGTCCTGACCCAGGCGGCGGCGGAATTTGCACTGGCCCATCACCGGGTGCTGGATGAGCAGGCGGCCTGGATTCGCCGGGACCGGGAGGCGTTGTTCAAGGCCCTGGCGGCCCTGCCGGGGGTGGAGCCCTTCCCCAGTGAGGCGAATTTCATCCTGTTCCGGGTGCCGTCCGCCCGGGGGCGGGAGATCTTCGAGGGGATCCGTGCCGGCGGGGTGCTGATCAAGGACCTGTCGGGGCAGGGCGGCCTGCTGGCCGACTGCCTGCGGGTGACGGTGGGGGCGCCGGAGGAAAACGCCCGCTTCCTGGCGGCCCTTGAGGCCGTGCTCTGACGCCTTGGGGCGGTCCCGGATCAGGACGACCTGCGCACGGCCGGCCGCTGACCCACCTCGGCACGGATCTGTACCGGCCGGCCCTCGCGCACCCCCTGGATAGCCAGGGTCTCGCCGGGCTTGCGGCGGGCAATGAAGTTCAGGGCATCTTGGGCGTCATTCACCCGGTCACCGTCCAGGTGCGTGATGACATCCCCGGGGCGGATCCCGGCCCGGGCCGCCGGGCCGCCGGAGAGCACCCCGGCGATGAGGATGCCGCGGGCATCCGGGAGGCCGAAGGACTGGGCCAGTTGCGGCGTGATCTCCTGGACCTCGATGCCCAGCCAGCCGCGCACCACGGTGCCCTTTTCGATGATCTGGGTCATCACGTCCCGGGCCAGGTCCACCGGAATGGCAAAGCCGATGCCCTGGGAGCCGCCGGAACGGGTGAAGATGGCGGTGTTGATGCCCACCAGTTCGCCATGGGCGTTCACCAGGGCGCCGCCGGAGTTGCCCGGATTGATGGCGGCATCGGTCTGGATGAAGTCTTCATAGGTGTTGATGCCCAGGCGACTGCGACCGGTAGCGCTGACGATGCCCAGGGTCACGGTCTGGCCCACGCCGAAGGGATTGCCGATGGCCAGGACCACGTCACCCACCCGCAGGCCGGCGGAGGCGCCGACCACGATGCTGGGCAGGGTGCGCCCGGCCACGTCGATCCTCAGGATGGCCAGGTCGGTCTCGGGGTCGGTGCCGACCACGGTGGCCGCCACGCTGCGCCCATCCGCGAGCAGGGCCTCGATCTCGTCGGCGCCCTCGATGACGTGATTGTTGGTGAGAATGAAGCCCTGGGGGCTGATGATCACGCCGGAGCCCAGGCTGGTCTGGGTACGTTGTCGGGGATTGTCGAAGCGATCACCGAAGAACTGCCGGAACAGGGGGTCGTCCATGAAGGGGTGGCTGCGTTGCACCACCGTCTTGCGGGTGTGAATGTTGACCACGGCCGGGGCGGCCTGGCTTACGGCATCGGCATAGGACACCGGACCCGTCATGGGGCCGGTCAGGGTGGCGCGCTCGCTTTGTCGCACCTCCACCACGGGGCGAGGTTCCCGCAGCAGGTCGGGAAAGAACAGCAGCATGAGGGCGGCCACGGCAAGGCCGACGCCCACTACCTGAAGCAGGAAACGACTGATCGGAGTCATGGCAATAACATACCATAATGGTGTAGGGTCATGGCCCGCCAACATTGCAATATGGAGATGAGCTTATGGTCGCTCTTCGGGACCTGATCAGCCATGTCGACACGTTGCTCAATGTGGGTGCATTCACCGACTATAGCCCCAACGGACTTCAAGTTCAGGGTAGGCCTCACGTTTCCCGTCTTGTGACCGGCGTGACCGCCAGTCGGGCGCTGATCGAGGCTGCCATCGAGCAGGGCGCGGATGCCCTGCTGGTACACCATGGTTATTTCTGGAAGGGGGAGGATGCCCGGATCGTCGGCATGAAGCGGGAGCGATTGCGTCTCCTGCTGACCCACGACATCAGCCTGCTGGCTTACCATCTGCCGCTGGATGCGCACCCGGAGTTGGGGAATAACGCCCAACTGGCCCGGTTGCTGGATTTTCAGGTGCAGGGCGTCCTGCGTCCCGATGGCGTGGGCTTCTTCGGTGTGCCGGATGCCCCGCTGTCGGCGCAAGCGCTCGGGGAGCGCCTGTCCAGGCGCCTGGGGCGCGAGGCACTCTGGATTCCCGGCGGTCCGGAGATGATCCGTCGCCTTGGATGGTGTACCGGGGGCGCCCAGGGCATGGTCGAGAGGGCGGCGGAGCTGGGGCTGGACGCCTACATCAGCGGCGAGGTCTCGGAGCAGACCGTGCATGTGGCCCGGGAGGCGGGCATTCATTACTTTGCCGCCGGGCATCATGCCACCGAGCGTTACGGACCCAGGGCGCTGGGTGAGCACCTGGCGAGAACATTAGCACTTTCTCATGAATTCGTAGATATAGAGAACCCTATTTGAATCAGATAGTTGTTGGAGGGCGGGGTGTTTCCTCTTGACGTTGTGGGCGTCTTCGGGAATCCTACATCGTTTTGAGTGCCCCGACGGGTTGACGGGTCTTTGGATCGGCGAGGGGATTTTCAGTGCCCGGCCGATGAGGGGTGCCCGGAAACCAGCGGTTTTTTTGGAACTCAATTGGAGATCTTTTTGATGGCTAACGAAGGCGTGAACCAGAGTCGACGGCGATTCCTGGTCGCGGCCACCAGCGTGGTCGGCGGTGCAGGTGTCGTCGCGGTGGCCTACCCCTACCTGGCATCCTGGGCGCCCAGTGCCCGCGCCCAGGCGGCAGGTGCACCGGTTGAAGTGGATGTTTCTCAGGTGGAGCCGGGACAGCTCATTCGAGTGGAATGGCGGGGCAATCCCATCTGGATTACCCACAGAACCCCGCAGATGCTTGAACTGCTGCCCGAGAATCGCCCCCGTCTGGCGGACCCGGATTCCACCGTGGAGTCCCAGCAGCCGGTCTACTGCCAGAACGAAACCCGCTCCATCAAGCCGGAGTATTCGATTCTGATCGGTATCTGTACCCACCTGGGTTGCTCCCCCAGCTATCGCCCCGAACTGACGCCCCCTGATCTGGGCAGTGAATGGCGCGGTGGTTACTTCTGTGTGTGTCACGGCTCGCGCTTCGATCTGGCCGGCCGGGTATGGCGTAACGTGCCTGCCCCGATCAACCTGGCGGTTCCGCCCCACAAGTACCTGTCGGAGACCCTCGTCATGATCGGCGAGGATGACGAAGGAGTTGCCGCATGAGAGCTCTAGTAGACTGGATCGACGCCAGATACCCGCTCACCAAGACCTGGAATGAGCATCTGGCCGAGTACTATGCGCCGAAGAATTTCAATTTTTGGTACTACTTTGGATCCCTGGCCGTCCTGGTCCTGGTGATCCAGTTCGTCTCCGGTATCTTCCTGACCATGTTCTACAAGCCGGACGACCAGCTGGCGTTCGCCTCCGTCGAATACATCATGCGCGACGTGGAGTGGGGCTGGTTCATCCGCTACATGCACACCACGGGGGCCTCGGCCTTCTTCATCGTGGTCTATCTGCACATGTTCAGGGCTTTGATGTACGGCTCCTACAAGCGACCCCGTGAACTGATCTGGATCATCGGTGTGGCCATCTACCTGGTGCTCATGGCGGAAGCCTTTGCCGGCTACATGCTGCCCTGGGGTCAGATGTCCTACTGGGGTGCCCAGGTAATCGTGAACCTGTTTGCGACCATTCCCGTGGTCGGCGGTGATCTGGTGACCTGGATCCGGGGTGACTTCCTGATCTCCGATGCCACTCTGAACCGCTTCTTCGCCCTGCACGTGGTGGCCCTGCCGCTGGTGCTGGTGATGCTGGTGTTCGTGCACATCGTGGCTCTGCATGCCGTGGGCTCCAACAACCCGGACGGCGTGGAAATCAAGAAATTCACCGGCAGCAATGGTCATCCCGCCGACGGCATTCCCTTCCATCCCTACTACACCGTCAAGGACCTGTTCGGTTTCGGCGTGTTCCTGATCCTGTTCTTCGCGGTGGTGTTCTTTGCCCCCGAGGCCGGCGGCTACTTCATCGAGAAGGCCAACTTCCAGATGGCCGATCCGATGGTGACCCCTGAACTGATCCACCCGGTATGGTACTTCGGCACCTTCTACACCGTGCTGCGGGCGGTGCCCGATCCGTTCCTGGGCGTGCTGCTCATGTTCGGCGCCGTGCTGATCCTGTTCTTCCTGCCCTGGATCGACCGCAATCCGATCAAGTCCTGGCGCTATCGCAGCACCATCCACAAGTTCAACATCGTGTTCTTCGGTCTGACCTTCGTGGTGCTGGGCTATCTGGGTCTGAAGCCGGTGGAGCCCTTCTATGCCGAACTGGGTCTGCGCCTGACGGCCGTCTACCTGCTGTTCTTCTTCGTGCTCTGGTTCCATAGCCAGCCCCGGTCTTCCCTGTTCAGCTGGCTGTCCTTCCTGGTGCTGGTGGGCGGTTACACCTACTGGGATTACCTGCGCCTTGAGGCCGGTGTCGACCAGACTCTGCTGGTGGCCATGTGGTTCATTCCGACCGTGTACCTGGTGATCTGCCTGCTGCTGCCCCTGTACACCCAGCTCAACGAGGAAAAGCCGGTTCCGGCGAGGGTGACTTCGTGATGAAAAAGACAATTGCACTCGTGTTCATGATGGTCTGCGCGGCGCCCGTTGCGGCGCTGGCGGCCGGACCTGCCAAGCCCCTGGATCGGGCCAATATCGACATGACCGATACGGCCTCCCTGCAGCGTGGCGCGGAGTACTTCTTCCAGTACTGCATCGGCTGTCATTCGATCCAGTTCAAGCGCTACAACCGCATGGGCAATGACCTGGGTCTGAGTGACGATCAGCTGCGGGAACGGTTCATCCATACCCGCGACCAGTCCGGTGACCAGACGGGTGTCGGCGAGCTGATCAAGATCGCCATGAAACCCGATGATGCGGAAGAGTGGTTCGGTCAGCCCGCGCCCGACCTGAGCCTGACGGCCCGCCTGCGGGGCACGGACTGGATCTACACCATGCTGCGTAGCTTCTACCTGGATGACAGCCGTCCCATGGGCGTGAACAATGCCATCTTTGAAGCCATGAGCATGCCCCATGTCCTGTGGGAACTGCAGGGCTGGCAGGCCAATGTGGGTGAAGACGGCGACATCAAGCTGGAGAAGGTTGCCGAAGGCAAGCTGACCACCGAGGAATACAATGAAGTGGTCCGTGACATCACCAACTTCCTGGCCTATGTGGCGGACCCCGTGAAGGTGGAGCGTCACGAGCTGGGCAAGTGGGTGCTCCTGTTCCTGGCCTTCTTTACCTTCGTGGCCTACCTGCTGAAGAAGGAATACTGGAGAGACGTACACTGATCGTCGTTCCAGGAAAGGGGCAGGGATGCCCCTTTTTTCCAGCCGGCCGCCTGGATCCTGTCGGCCGACCGACCGGAGAGCCTCCATGGCGTTAATCGCCAATCGTAGATCCGTCATGACGCTCTTTTCAGCACCCACCTGTCCGCGATGTCATTCGGTCAGGATCGTGCTGGCTGAAAAGGACATCACGGTGGACATCCACCAGCTTGAACCAGGCGAAAAGTCCGAAGACCTTTCCGACCTGAATCCCTACAATTCGGTCCCCACGTTGGTGGATCGGGAACTGGTGCTCTACGGCACTCAGGTCATCCAGGAATATCTCGACGAGCGTTTCCCCCATCCTCCCCTGATGCCGGTGGATCCGGTGGCCCGCGCCACCGCCCGTCTGGCCCTCTATCGGGTGGAGATGGACTGGTACCGTGGCCTGGAAAGCCTGGATGCCACCCCGGACAAGCAGGCCGCCAAAGCCCGCAAGATCCTGCACGAGAGCCTGGTGGCGGCCAGTGAGATCTTCGCCATCAAGCCCTATTTTCTCAGTGATGAATTCAGTCTGGTGGACGCGGCCATTGCGCCGGTCATGTGGCGACTGCCTCATTACGGGATCCCGCTGGAAAAGCTGCCGGCCCCCATTCGTGACTACGCCCGGCGCATGTTTGCCCGGGATGCCTTCCGGCAGAGCCTGACCGAGGCCGAGAAGGAGATGCACTGACTCCGGTCCCGGCTATATCCGCACTTCATTGTCTTTCGAGCCTTGCCATGACTTCCAGTCGACCGTATCTCATCCGCGCCATCTATGAATGGATTGTGGATAACGACATGACGCCCCACCTCCTGGTGGATGCCGCCGCAGAGGTGGTGGTTCCCCGTGAGTACGTGGAAAACGGGCGCATCGTGCTCAATGTGGCCCCCCTGGCGGTCAGCGGCCTGCTGATCAGCAATGAAGCCGTGACCTTCAATGCCCGTTTCGGGGGTCGCCCCATGAACGTGATGATCCCCGTGGACCGGGTGCTGGCCATCTATACCCGGGAGAACGGCCAGGGGATGATGTTTGCCGAGTCAGAGGACGGAGACGAACCACCGTCTTCCGGCGGGGATGATGACGGTAGTGGCGGCAAGGCTGAAGGTAGTCGCCGCAAGGGACCGAGCCTCCGGGTGGTCAAGTAAGCCTCAGGCGGTCGTGTCCGTGGCAGAGGGAAGGCCCTTGCCCGGATTGAGGATGCCGTCCGGGTCAAAGCTTTGCCTGACCGCATGCATCAGTGAAAGCGCTTCTTCTCCCAGTTCCCGGGCCACGAAGGGGCGTTTCACCAGTCCGATGCCGTGTTCCCCGGAGATTGTGCCCCGTAGGCCCAGTACCAGATCGAATACCCCGTCCAGACAGGCATCCGCCGCCGTCATCTGCGCCGCGTCGTCCGGATCCACCAGCAGATTGACATGGATGTTGCCGTTGCCGGCATGACCGAAACTGACGATGGTGATGCCATGGTCTGTACCCAGGTGTTCCAGCCCGTTGATGAGGGCGGGAATCTTCGACACCGGTACCACCACGTCTTCGTTGATCTTCTTGGGCGCGATGGTGCGCAGGGCCGGTGACAGGGCCTTGCGGGTGGCCCAAAGGGCCTTGACCTCGTCTCCGGTGCGGGCCAGTTCCACCGACAGACAGCCTGTCCCCCGGGCCGCCGCCGCCACCCTTTCCGCCGCGGCATCCAGCCCCGCCGCCAGTCCGTCCACCTCGATCATCAGCAAGCCGCCGGCGCCCGCGGGTAGCGTCGCCTCGGAATAGTGGCGGATCATCTCGATGGCGCGACCGTCCATGAATTCCAGGGCGCAGGGCACCACCGGCTGGGCCATGATGCGGGAGACGGCTTGGGCGGCGGCATCCATGGATTCATAGACCGCCTGCAGGGTGCGCTTGTCCTCCGGCAGCGGGGTGAGTTTGAGGATGGCCTCGGTGATGATGCCCAGGGTCCCCTCGGAGCCGATCAGCAGTCGGGTGAGGTCGTAGCCGACCACGCCCTTGGTGGTGTGGACGCCGGTACGCAGCAGTTGCCCGCGGCCGGTGACGGCGGTCAGCCCCAGGGTGTTGTCCCGGGGCGTGCCGTACTTGACCGCCCGGGGGCCGGCGGAGTTGTAGGCGAGATTGCCGCCGATGGTGCAATAGGCGGCGCTGGTGGGATCGGGGGGCCAAAAGAAGCCATGACGGCCGGCCGCATCCTGCAGGGCCTGATTGGTGACGCCGGGCTGGACCACCGCCAGCCGATTGTCCGGGTCCAGTTCCAGGATACGGTCCATGCGCTCCAGGCTCAGTACCACGCCACCCCGGTCCGGGACCGTGGCGCCGGTGGTGCCGGTGCCGCGTCCGCGGGCGATCACGGGCACCCGGTGTTCCCGGCAGCTGCGTACCACGGCCTGTACCTGCTCGGTGTGGGTGGCGAAGACCACGGCTTGAGGGGGGGCATGCAGACGGGAGTTGTCGCCACCGTAGGGCCAGCGGTCGGCGGCCCGGGTCAGCAGGTTGTCCGTGCCCACCGCCGCTTCCAGGGATCGGAGCAGGGCCTCGGGCAGCGGCGGTTGCGTGGGTGGCGATGCGTCGGACAGTGCCATGGCCGGAGGGGCTCCCTAGCGGATGCCCAGCAGTTGCCGGTCAATCAGATCGCACAGAACGTGGATCACCACCAGGTGAACCTCCTGAATGCGAGCGGTGCGGTCCGCCGGGGCGCGAATTTCGATATCCCGGTCCGACAGCAGGCCGGCCAGGGCGCCGCCGTCACGACCGGTGAAGGCCACTACCCGCAGATCCCGTTCCCGCGCCGCCTTGATGGCTTCCAGGACATTGGCGGAGTTGCCGGAAGTGGAGATGGCCACCAGCACGTCTCCACTCTGGCCCAGGACCCGGACCTGCCGGGCAAAGACCTGATCATAGGCGTAGTCATTGGCGATGGAGGTGAGGGTGGATGTGTCCGTGGTGAGGGCCACGGCGGGCAGGCCGGGACGCTCGTGTTCGAACCGGTTCACCAGTTCGGAGGCGAAATGCTGGGCGTCGGCCGCGGAACCGCCGTTGCCGCAGATCAGGAGCTTGTGTCCGCCGAGGAAGGTTTCCAGGATGCACGCGGCCGCCTGCTCGATGGTGTCCGAGAGGATCAGGGCGGCACTTTGCTGGGTTTCAACGGTTTCGGCGAAGGTGCGACGGATGATGTCTTGCAGGCTCATGCGGGCGGGCGACTCAGGGGCTGGCCTCAAAGGCGTTGGGTATCCAGTTCAGACGGTTGTCGGATTCGATGGCCACCACGTCCAGCCGGGCCGGGCGATTGCAGCCATGAATCTGAAGATAAAAGGCCGCCGCCGCCAGGATACGGCGCTGTTTGCGGCCGTTGATGCTGGCGGCGGCGCCGCCGAAGCGGGCGGAGCGGCGCTGACGCACCTCGACGAAGACCAGGGTACCCTGATCGTCCATGACCAGGTCGATTTCCCCCACCTTGCAGCGGAACTGCGCAGTGACAAACCGTAGCCCCTGACGTTCCAGGAAGCTGCGAGCCCGGGCTTCCGCCGCGTCACCCTGGGCTTTGCGGCTCATTGGGTCTGATCCGCCACGGGTAGCTCGGGCTGTCCGACGAGCCGCGGGCGGCCGCCGATGAAGCGTGCCCAGTTCAGGTCCCGGGTGATGTGTCCGTGGGCATCCATGCGCAGTCCACCGGTCACGCCCTGGTAACGTTCGTTGGGGCGCTCCGAGAGCCGTTCCAGCAGTGGGAAGATCTGAAGGGCGTCAAAACCCAGGGCTGTCAGGCGGGGGAGTTGGAGTGTGTTGCCCGAGAGCTGGGCGTCCAGGCGCGAGCGCAGTTCCGGGCGGGGGTTGGCGCCTTCCAGCAGCCAGGGGATGTCGGCAAAGACCAGGCCGTCCAGATCCTGGTCTTGACGGGGATCGGGCCGCCCGGAATACACATGGGAGGTGGCCAGTACCGGAATCTGTCCGGCGCGATGGAAGCGTAGCTGGGGCCAGAGCAGTCTGGCCTGGCGGGGACTGCCCGACAGGAAGATCAAGTCCACGTCCTCCCGCGGCACGGGCGCTGCGTCCCGTCCGGTACGACCGCTGCGATCACGGATATCGAGCGCGGCGATGATGGAGGCGCCGTAGTCCGATGCCTCCGGCGCAAAGAACTGGGTGCTGATCACCTGGCCGCCCAGGGTCTCGAAGCGGTCACGGAAGGCGCGTTGCAGACGTTCACCCAGCTCGGTGCGGGGCATCAGGATGACGGCGCGCTGACGTCCTTCCAGGATGGCCCGCTCGGCCGCCTGGATGGCCTCGGCTTCGGGGTTGAGGCCGAACTGATAGAGGCCGGAGGGGTAGGTGGACTGGGGTTCGGCATGGTTCAGCGCCAGGACCGGTATGGGCAGGGATTCGCGCTGGGCAAACAGGGTCACGGCCTGACGGTCCAGAGGGCCGATGACGCCGCGGGCACCATCGGCGATGGCCTGCTGATAGTGGGTCCAGGCGGATTCCGCTTGCTCGCCGGTATCGTGGATGCGCAGTTCCGGCCGGTTGTCGGCGGGGCTGTCGTAGTAGGCGGCGAGGATGCCTTCAAGAATGGCCTGAGCCGCGGTGGAAAAGCGCCCGGTCAGCGGCAGCAGCACCGCCACGTGTTCCGGGAAGTGTCCGTAGGTCGCCCATTGTTGCCGCAGGCGGTCGAGGAAGCGGGGAGTAGCCGGATGACCGTCAAACTGCCTTTGCCATGCGTCCAGTCGTGTTTCCAGGGCCGCCAGTCGCGGTGGGGTGTCGTGGGCCAGTTCCGCCAGGCTCAGCCAGCCGCGGGCCTCGAAGCGGCCACTACGCGCCGTCAGGTCCGGTAATTGGCGGGCCGGGATCTGTTGCAGCATGGCCCACAGGGCTTCCTGGCTAGCCAGACGCTCTTCGGGAGTCTGATACAGGGTACCCTGACGGATGCGAGTTTCCAGGGCTTCATGCCAGCGGCCCTGGTCGGCGAGGATGCCGGCCCGTGTCTCCAGGATGCGCGCAGCCAGGCCGATGGGGAGGGTGTCCAGGGAAGGGGGCAGGTGGCCCAGGGCGGTCTGCGGATCCCCTTCCATCCAGGTGATGCGGGCATTGAGCTCGGCGCGGCGAGCCTTGCCGACCGTATCCAGATGCCGGTCCTCCACCTGGCTCAGGATCCGCGAGGCCTCCTCAAGGGCCTCCGGCTCAACCGGGGGGCGCAGCAGCAGGTCGACCGCATTGAGCTGGGCGCGCGCCTTGTCGCTCCCCCGCAGTCGCTCCGCGGCCGCCAGGTATTCAGAGGCTGCCGCCCGGTGTGCCCCCTCCTGTTCCAGCAGGGCGGCGCGGGTCAGGATGTCCGTGGGCGGGTCCGCGGGGCGGGGCATGCCGGCGCAGGCCGACAGGAGCAATGCAATCAGCAGGGGCAGGACGATATGTCGCATGGCGCACACGGGGTCATGGGTTCTCCCGCCCGGCGGGGCGGGTTAGACTGGCGAACCGTTTTGTGGGGTTTCCAGTATCTTGGCCGGGGTGCAGTGTGTCAATTGAGGCGGGTGTTTTATATGTGGTGGCAACACCGATCGGCAATCTCTCCGACATGTCCCGTCGTGCGCTGCAGATACTGGGGGAGGTGGATCTGATCGCGGCGGAGGATACCCGCCACACGGGTCGGTTGCTGACCCATTTCGGACTGGCCACGCCGCGTGTCAGTCTGCATGAACACAACGAGGAGCAGCAGGTCCCGGCGCTGGTGTCCCGTCTTGCGCAGGGTGAGTCCATTGCCCTGGTCAGCGATGCCGGTACCCCCCTGATCAGTGATCCCGGTTTTCGGCTGGTGGCCGCAGCCCGTGAGTCCGGGATTCGTGTCTCTCCCGTTCCGGGGCCGTGTGCCCTGATCGCCGCTCTCTCCGCCAGCGGCCTGCCGTCGGACCGTTTTCTCTTCGAGGGTTTTTTGCCCGCCAGGGAGCTGGCACGGCGCAAGCGTCTACAAGCCCTGCGGGACATCCCCAGCACGCTGATCTTCTACGAGTCCAGTCACCGTATCGGTGATGCCCTCGCGGACATGGCCGAAGTGCTCGGGGGGGATCGCCGGGCGGTGGTGGCGCGGGAGCTGACCAAGACCTTTGAGCAGTTGCAGGGGGATACCCTGTCGGGGCTGGTGCAATGGCAGGCGGAAGATCCCAATCACGGGCGCGGCGAGTTCGTGGTGCTGGTGTCCGGGGCCTCACGGCAGGAGACGGGTGAACTGACAACGGAGGCGGAGCGCGTGTTGCGCTTGCTGTTGGGAGAGTTGCCGTTGAAGGCGGCGGCTCGTCTGGCGTCGGAGATCACCGGCATCTCCAGAAATACCCTCTATCAGCGGGGGCTTGAGTTGCGTCAATGACGTCTTCAGAGCCTGCTGAGCGGTTTCGCCCGTCTTGTGCTCGGTTCCTGAACTTACATACAATGAAGACGGAGCCGGCCAGACAGTCGCTGCGGCTTTGACAGTCGTGGAGGAAAGTCCGGGCTCCACAGGGCAGGGCGCCAGGTAACGCCTGGGCGGCGCAAGCCGACGGAAAGTGCCACAGAAATGATACCGCCGATGGCCTTCGGGCACAGGTAAGGGTGAAATGGTGCGGTAAGAGCGCACCGCGCGGGTGGCAACACGCCGCGGCAGGGTAAACCCCGCCCGGAGCAAGGCCAAATAGGGGTGCATTGGTGCGGCCCGCACTGCACCCGGGTAGGCTGCTCGAGGCGCATGGTGACATGCGTCCCAGATGAATGACTGTCCCCGACAGAACCCGGCTTATCGGCCGGCTCCACTTCCCTCCTCATGATTCCGGTTCGGCTTGAACCGGATCCGTCAATCCCGGGATTCACTCATCAATGCTTGAGTGGATTATTACCTTTATTTTGCAACCCTATGATTAATCTGCAAACCCTGATATGGATAGGGTCGTATGGTCGTGTTCCTTGCAGCAGGTTTTGTAAGTATTTGTGACACAAGCATAAATCTTGGGCCTGGTAAGGGCGTTTTTCTTGACACCCCGCTGAGCCGATCCATATAGTGTAGAAAAGTGGATTTATGTGGGGGCAGGTGGAGTTTTCCGACGACTCGGGGCTTTTCCGAGATGAATGGTCGGATGGATTCCTGCGGGGCTGGCGTTGCGATCGGCAGAGGTGCCCGGAGCGGTCGTGTTCCGAGGGATTACCAATCTGAATCTGGACACCAAGGGACGCATCGCGATGCCGTCCCGGTACCGGGATCTGCTGCTGGAGCATTGTCGGGGTCAGCTGGTCGTTACGGTCCATCTGGACCAATGTCTGCTGATCTATCCCCTGCCTGACTGGGAGATCCTCGAACAGCAAGTGATGTCCCGGCCCAACATGAATCGGCAGGTGCGAAACCTTCAGCGTCTGCTGGTGGGGCATGCCTCTGACTGCGAGATGGATGGCAACGGTCGGATACTGTTGCCGGGTCCCCTGCGTGAATTTGCGAATCTGACTAAACGGGCGGTACTGGTGGGGCAGGGCAACAAGTTTGAATTGTGGGACGAGGATGCGTGGAACAGCAGTCGCGAGGCGTGGTTCCGGCAAGAGGCTCGGGAGGGCGATCTGAGTTCGATCCTGGAGTCTCTGACGCTGTGAGTCATGACCTGATGGAAAAGACCGGCCATCGTCCGGTACTGCTGGCTGAAACCCTGACGGCCTTGTGCATCCGTCCGGATGGAGTCTACGTGGACGGGACCTTCGGCAGGGGAGGTCATACCGGCGCCATCCTCGACCGGCTGGGTCCAACCGGTTGCCTGATCGCCCTGGACCAGGACCCGGAAGCCGAAGCCGAGGCCCTTGCCCGATTTACGGGGGATGGTCGCTTTGAATTCGTGCGCACCTCCTTCACCCGGCTGCTGCCTGAGCTTGAGGCGCGCGGCCTGGCAGGACGGGTGGATGGTGTGTTGCTGGACCTGGGGGTGTCTTCCCCTCAACTGGATACTCCGGAGCGGGGTTTCAGTTTCATGCGGGATGGTCCCCTGGACATGCGCATGGACCCGATGCGGGGAGAGTCTGCCGCCCAGTGGCTGGCAAGGGCCGATGAGGCAGAGATCGCCGGGGTTCTCAAGACCCTTGGCGAGGAGCGCTTTGCCCGGCGCATTGCCCGCCATCTGGTTGAACAGCGGGCTGTCATGCCCATCGAGCGGACCGGTCGGTTGGCGGCGCTGATCGCCGAGGCCATCCCTCGCCACGAACGGCACAAGCATCCGGCCACGCGCAGCTTTCAGGCCATCCGTCTGTATGTGAATCGAGAACTGGAGGCGCTGGATGAGTGCCTGGCGCAGATACCGGCGGTGCTGGCGCCGGGGGGGCGGCTGGCGGTGATCAGTTTCCATTCCCTGGAGGATCGCAGCGTGAAGCGCTTCATTCGGCGGCAATCCCAAGGAGAGCCGGTGCCGCGGGGACTGCCTGTCACCGAGCCGCCTCCGGGGAGGACCCTGCTGAAGATCGGCAAGGCTCAACGGGCCGGGGATGATGAAGTGGAAGCGAATCCTCGGGCACGCAGTGCGGTGTTGCGGGTGGCCGAGCGTCTTGCGTGAATCGCCGTCTGTTATTACTGGCCCTGCTGTTTCTGGCAGTGGTCGCCAGCGCCCTGGCCGTGGTGCACAGCAAGCACCAAAGCCGGGTGCTGTTCATTGATCTACAGGCTGAACTGAGATTGCGTGACGAATTGAATATCGAGTGGGGGCAGTTGCAGCTGGAACAGAGTACCTGGGCGACCCATGGGCGCATCGAAGATGAGGCGGGCAGTCGTCTCAACATGCGGCTGCCCGATGCCCGTTCCACCGTTATCCTGCTGGAGTGATTGATGTCGGAGCCCAAGACAACGGTTTCCTGCTGGCGGCGCGGCTTGGTGCTGGGGGCATTCGCCCTGGCCTTTGTCGCCGTGCTGGCGCGTGCCGTGGATCTGCAGGTCCTGCAGCAGGATTTTCTCCAGGGCCAGGGTGACGCGCGTCATCTGCGGGTGGTATCCCTGCCTGCTCACCGGGGCATGATTCTGGACCGTAACGGCGAACCCATAGCGGTGAGCACCCCCGTGGACAGCATCTGGGCCAACCCTCGGGAGACCCTGCTCCACCCCGAGCAGCTGGTGGCTTTGGCCCGCGTGCTGGAGATGAATCCGCGGGATCTGCATCAGCGGCTGGCCGAGCGGGCGGAGCGGGAATTCGTCTATCTGCGCCGCCATGTCACCCCGGACGTGGGGCGGCAGGTCATGGCCTTGCGGATTCCTGGTGTCGCTCTGCAGCGGGAATACCGCCGCTACTATCCCATGGGTGAAGTCTCTGCTCATGTTCTGGGCTTCACCAATATCGATGATCGCGGCCAGGAAGGTCTGGAACTGGCCTATAACGCCTGGCTCACCGGTGAACCGGGTGCCAAGCGGGTGGTGCGTGATCGTCTGGGGCGTGTCATCCGGGACGTCGAGAATATCCGTCCCGCCAGACCCGGGCAGGACCTGACCCTGACCATCGATCAGCGTCTGCAGTACCTGGCCTATCGTGAGCTCAAGGCCGCGGTGCAGGCCCATGGGGCGAGGGCAGGATCGGCGGTGATCCTTGATGCCCGCAACGGCGATGTCCTGGCCATGGTCAATCAGCCCTCCTACAACCCGAATAATCGAGGCACCCTGCGGGGAGACAGTGCCCGCAACCGGTCCGTCACGGATCTGATCGAGCCCGGTTCCACCATCAAGCCCTTTACCGTTGCGGCAGCGCTGGAGAGCGGTCAGTTCCAGAAGGAATCCCTGCTTCAGACCAGTCCTGGCCGCATGCGGGTGGGCCGTCACACCGTCACCGACATCCGCGACTACGGCCTGATCGACCTGACCACCATGATCAGCAAGTCCTCCAACGTGGGGGCGAGCAAGCTGGCTCTGGCCGTCGAACCCCAGCAGCTGTGGGAGACCTTCTACCGCGCCGGCTTTGGTCGTAGTACCGGTAGCGGGTTCCCGGGAGAGGCCGGAGGTAATTTGCGGGATTTCTTCCATTGGCGTGATGTGGAACGTGCCACCATGGGGTTTGGGTATGGTCTGTCCGTCACGCCCCTGCAGCTGGCCCAGGCCTATGGCGCCATCGCCAATGAGGGCGTGATGTTCACCCCCCGCCTGGTCGTGTCCGATGCCCCCCGCGAGGCCTATCGCGTCATGAGTCCCCATTCCGCGCAGAGCCTCATGCACATGCTGGAGGTGGCGGTTTCCCGCGAGGGTACCGGCATTCGCGCCTCCGTGGAGGGTTACCGGGTGGCCGGCAAGACTGGTACCGCGCGCAAGCTGGTGAACGGCAGCTATGCCAAGGGCATGTACCTGTCCCTGTTTGCAGGCATGGCACCCGCCAGCGATCCCCGTCTGGTGATGGTGGTGATCATCGATGAACCCAGTGGCGACCAGTATTTCGGCGGCCAGGTGGCCGCGCCCGTGTTCAGCGCGGTCATGCGTGGCGCGCTCCGTCTCATGGACATTCCTCCAGACAACCTGCCCGGCCTGAGGTCCGCCGCCCGTTCCCCCGCGGAGGCGCCGGCATGATGCTCCCCGTGCTCAAAGAACATCAATCTCCGCTTTCGGAGCTACTGGCCGGGATGGTGCCGGTTCCGTCTGTCCTTGACCGCCCTGTACAGGGCCTGTGTCTGGACAGTCGCCGGGCAATGCCCGGCGAGGTGTTTCTGGCCGTGGCGGGACATCATCACCACGGCCTGAGTCATGTGCGGGAGGCGGTCCGGCGGGGTGTCGTGGCGGTACTCTGGGAGCCCGCGGCAGCGGTGGAAGATCTTGCCCGGGAGGTGCCGGTACCCTGTATCGCCGTCCCCCGGTTGCGCGAGCGCATGGGTGAACTGGCGGCCCGCTTCCATGGGCATCCTTCCCGTGCCATGCAGGTGGTGGGGGTGACCGGCACCGACGGCAAGACCTCGGTATCCCAGTGTCTGGCCGGTGCCCTGGACAGTGACAGCCGTCCCTGCGGCGTGATCGGCACCCTGGGCAGCGGACGCTATGGCGAGTTGGGGCGGCCGGGCCTGACCACGCCGGATCCCGTATCCCTGCAAGCCTTCCTGGCCGACATGGGGCGTCGCAACCTGCATCAGGTGGTGATGGAAGTGTCATCCCATGCTCTGGACCAGTCCCGGGTGGGCGGGGTGGATTTCGATGTGGCCATCCTGACCAACCTGGGCCGTGATCACCTGGACTATCACGGCACGGTAGAGGCCTACGGTGAGGCCAAGGCGCGGCTGTTTGCCTGGCCCGGCCTGAAAACGGCGGTAGTGAATCTGGATGATCCCTTCGGCCGCTTGCTGGTCGAGCGGGTGCAGGCCCCGGTGCTGGGCTACGGCCTGCGGGCGATGGCCGACGGCCCCGAGCAGGTGTTGGCGACCCAGCCGGAATTTCATGCCGATGGCATCCGTGCCCATGTCACGACCCCGTGGGGCGAAGGCGAACTGGAAAGCCCCTGGCTGGGATGTTTCAACCTGCAGAATCTGCTGGCGGTGCTGGCGGGGCTGCTGAGTCTTGACGTCAGCCTCACCGATGCCCTGGAGCGGCTGCATCACAGTCCGGCGGTTCCGGGTCGCATGGAGCGTTTTCGCGGCATCCGGGGGCCGCTGGTGGTGGTGGATTATGCCCACACCCATGAGGCCCTGGCCCAGGTGCTGCAGGCTCTGCGTGCCCATTGCGGCGGGCGGCTCTGGTGCGTGTTCGGTTGCGGCGGTGATCGCGATCCGGGCAAGCGTCCGCTGATGGCGGCCATGGCTCAGCGTTACGCGGACCAGGTGGTGGTGACCAGCGACAATCCCCGCCATGAGGATCCGCTGGCCATCATCGAGGCCATCTGCG
Organism: Ectothiorhodospira sp. PHS-1; assembly: GCF_000225005.1. Taxonomy (NCBI): domain Bacteria; kingdom Pseudomonadati; phylum Pseudomonadota; class Gammaproteobacteria; order Chromatiales; family Ectothiorhodospiraceae; genus Ectothiorhodospira; species Ectothiorhodospira sp. PHS-1. The sequence goes on from NZ_AGBG01000003.1 coordinate 52,095, forward strand.
TCGGCTTCAGCGACCTTTCGCGGGTGCATGTGGAAGCCGACCGGGAAGCCGCCATCCGTCATGCCTTCTGTCAGGCGGGCCGGGAGGATGTGGTGCTGGTGGCAGGCAAGGGCCACGAGACCTGGCAGATTTTCGGCGATGAACAGCGTCCCTTCAGTGACCGGACCCTGGCCCTCCGGCTGGTGGAGGGTGAGGCATGATGCAGTTTTCCATGACGCAGGTGGCGGCGCTGACCGGCGGTCGTCTGCACGGCGCCGATGCGATCGTGCGCGGTGTATCCACGGACAGCCGCGGCGTGACGGCCGGGCAACTCTTCGTCGCTTTGAAGGGGCCGCGGTTCGACGCCCATGACTTCATCGTCCCGCAACTTCCGGCCGCCGGCCTGTTGGTCAGCCGGGATGTTGGCCTGCAGGATGACCGACCCCGGGTGTTGGTGGACGATACCCGGCGTGCCCTGGCCGATCTGGCCACCGGCTGGCGCCGCTGCTGTCAGGCCCGGATCGTGGCCCTGACCGGCAGCAACGGCAAGACCACGGTGAAGGAGATGCTGGCGGCGATTCTCGGTCACTGCGGCCAGACCTGGGCCACTCGCGGCAACCTGAATAACGACATCGGCGTCCCCCTGACCCTGCTGAACCTGTCGGAATCGGATCGTTTCGGCGTGATCGAGATGGGGGCCAATCATGCCGGCGAGATTGCCCTGCTGACGGGCATTGCCCGACCCGACGTGGCCCTGATCACCAACGCCGGGCCGGCCCATCTGGAAGGGTTCGGTAGCATCGAGGGGGTTGCCCATGCCAAGGGTGAGATCTTCCAGGGGCTGGGAGATGAGGGGGTGGCGGTGATCAATGCCGATGATCCCTATGCCGACCTGTGGCTGTCCATGAATCCCGGGCGCCGGGTCATCCTGTTCGGCCTGTCGGCACGGGCCGGGGTCCGTGGCGAGATGGATGGCGAGGATCTGCTGATCCACCTGCCGGAAGAGCGGATCCGTGTGTCCCTGGCACTGGCCGGCCGTCACAACCGTCTCAATGCCCTGGCGGCGGCGGCCGCCGCCCTGGCCATGGGGGCCGACGCGACGGCCATCACCCGGGGGCTGTCATCGATGCAGCCGGTGCCGGGCCGGCTGGTGTCCCGACCAGGGCCGTCGGGCAGCCGTCTCATCGACGACAGCTACAATGCCAATCCCGCTTCCACCCGGGCGGCGATCCAGGTGCTTTCGGAACAGCCCGGACATCGCATCCTGGTCCTTGGGGACATGGGCGAATTGGGCGAGGACGCAGCCGGCATGCACCGTGAAATGGGTGCACTGGCCCGGTCCATGGGGGTGGAACAATTGCTGGCGGTCGGGCCGCTGAGCCTGCATGCGGCTCAGGGTTTCGGCGCCGGGGCGGAACATTTCGACGACCAGTCCCGTCTGACGGCGGTGCTGACGGGGCGCCTGGGACCCGATGTGGTGGTCCTGGTCAAGGGTTCCCGCGGGCAGCGCATGGAGCGGGTGATCTCGGCATTGATGCCGGAACAAGGGCAGCGACAAGAACAATCGGGAGATAATGGGCATGCTGCTCATTCTGTTTGAGTATCTGAGCCAGTACTACACGGCCTTCAATGTATTCCAGTACCTGACCCTGCGCGCCATTCTGGGCGTGCTTACGGCGTTGCTGATCGCCTTCATGGTGGGGCCTGCCATGATCCGGCATCTGACCCGTTACAAGATCGGCCAGCAGGTTCGCAGTGATGGTCCCCAGACCCATTTCAGCAAGGCGGGAACTCCCACCATGGGCGGTGCCCTGATCCTGGTGGCGGTGGCCGTCAGCACCCTGTTGTGGAGTGATCTGAGCAACCGCTTCGTCTGGGTGGTGCTGCTGGTCACCCTGTTATTCGGACTTATCGGCGGGGTGGACGATTACTTGAAGCTGCGTTATGGCAACAGCCGGGGCCTGTCTGCGCGCAGCAAGTTCTTCTGGCAGAGCGTGGTGGCCTTCCTGACCGCCGTGTTCCTGTTCTATACCGCCCAGACCCCCATCGAGACCACCCTGATCGTGCCCGTCTTCAAGGATGTGGCCATTGACCTGGGGCTGTGGTTCATCCCCCTGACCTGGCTGGTGATCGTGGGTTCGAGCAATGCGGTGAATCTCACGGACGGCCTGGATGGTCTGGCCATCATGCCCTGTGTGCTGGTGGCGGGGGCGCTGGGGGTGTTCGCCTATGTGTCGGGGCATACCATCTTCGCCGACTACCTGGGCATTCCCTATGTGCCCGGGGTGGGGGATCTGACCGTGTTTGCCGCGGCCCTGGTGGGCGCGGGCATGGGTTTTCTCTGGTTCAACGCCTACCCGGCCCAGGTGTTCATGGGCGATGTGGGGGCACTGGCCCTGGGGGCGGCCCTGGGCTTGCTGGCGGTGACCACGCGCCAGGAGATCGTGCTGGTGATCATGGGAGGGGTATTCGTGATCGAGACCCTGTCGGTGATCCTGCAGGTGGCTTCCTACAAGCTGACCGGGCGACGCATCTTCCGCATGGCGCCGCTGCATCATCATTTTGAGCTCAAGGGCTGGCCCGAACCCAGGGTGATCGTGCGTTTCTGGATCATTACCGTGGTGCTGGTGTTGATCGGCCTGGCCACCCTGAAGATCCGCTGAGGACGGCGAGTGACGTGACAGAGCAGGCGACGACATTGATCGTGGGACTGGGCACCACCGGGCTCTCCGTGGCGCGGCATCTGGCCGCCCGCGGGGAGCGCTTCTGCGTGGCCGACACCCGCGAATTTCCGCCGGGCCTGGCGGCGCTGCGGGAACGGGTGCCGGAAGTCCGTCTGTTCTCCGGGCCGTTTGACGCGGACACGCTGGCCCGTTTCGAGCGGCTGATCGTGAGCCCAGGGGTGAGCATTCGGGAACCCGCGATCCGGGCCGCCCAGGCCGCCGGTGCCCGGGTGCTGGGTGATATCGAACTCTTCGCCGGGCAGGCCGACGCCCCGGTCCTGGCCATCACCGGTTCCAACGGCAAGAGTACGGTGACGACCCTGGTGGGAGAGATGGCCAGGGCGGCGGGATTGCAAGTGGCGGTCGGTGGCAATCTGGGTACCCCGGCACTGGATCTGCTGGCATCCCGCTCGGCGCCCGATCTCTATGTGCTGGAGCTTTCCAGTTTCCAGCTGGAGACCACTTCCGGGCTCCGGTGCGCGGCGGCCGCCGTGCTCAACCTGTCCGCGGATCACCTGGATCGTTACGAGGGGCTGGATGACTATGCCCTCGCCAAGGCGCGTATCTTCCGGCATGCCCGGGTGGCGGTGATCAACCGGGAAGATCCTCGGGTCCGGGCCATGCCCGGCGGCCGGAGCCGGGTGAGCTTCGGTCTCGATGTACCCGCGGAGGGTCAGTATGGTCTGAAAGACCAGGATGGCGGGTCCTGGTTGTATCGGGGGGACGAGCCCTTGCTGGCGGAGGCGGAGCTGCGCATGGCCGGGCGGCATAACACCGCCAATGCCTTGGCTGCCCTGGCCCTGGGCGAGGCCGCCGGCCTGCCCAGGGACGACATGCTGGCGGTATTGCGCCGCTTCGCGGGTCTGCCCCATCGCTGTCGGTGGGTGGCGCATCGGCAGGGCGTCGACTGGTACAACGATTCCAAGGGCACCAATCTGGGCTCCACCCTGGCGGCGTTGGCGGGGTTGCCGGGCAAGGTCGTGCTCATTGCCGGCGGGCAGGGCAAGGGTCAGGACTTCACGCCCCTGCGTGCCGTGGCCGCCGACAAGGCTCGGGCCGTGGTGCTGTTGGGGCAGGATGCCCCGGTCATCGAGCAGGCCCTGGAAGGCGTGGTACCGGTGGTGCGGGTCCATGACATGGATCAGGCCGTGGCCGAGGCCACCCGTCTGGCCTGTCGCCGGGACAGCGTGCTGCTTTCGCCGGCCTGCGCCAGCCTGGATATGTTTCGTAATTATGAACATCGGGGCGAGGTCTTCGAGTCCGCGGTACGGAGGCTGACATCATGAAGGGCCTTGATCTTCAGGCCACCCGGGACATGGATAGCCGCCTGGCGGTGGAACTGCATCAGAAGGTGGACCTGGGGCTGGCGGTCACGGTGATGGCCTTGCTGGGGCTGGGACTGGTGATGGTGGGTTCCGCCTCCATCGGCATCGCCGAGCGCAGCCTGGGCGATCCCTTCTATTTCCTGCAGCGGCAGCTGATTTTCGTCTGTCTCGGCGTGGCGGCGGCCATCATGCTGTACAACCTGCGCCTGGCCTGGTGGCAGGCCATGGGTCCCTGGCTGCTCCTGTCCGTCTATGTGCTGTTGCTGCTGGTACTGGTGCCCGGTATCGGCAAGACGGTGAACGGCTCCACCCGCTGGATTTCGGTGGGGTTGTTCAACCTGCAGGTTTCCGAAGTGGTGAAGCTGCTCATGACCATCTATCTGGCCGGGTACCTGGTACGACATGCCCGTCAGGTCCGCGAGACCCTGTTGGGATTCGCCAGGCCATTGATCCTGATCATGCTGGCGACGGTGCCCCTGCTCATGCAGCCGGACTTCGGCGCCGCCGTGGTGCTGATGGCCATCGCCCTGGGGATGCTGTTCCTGGGCGGTGCGCGGTTGTGGCAGTTCTTCATGCTGCTGGGTGTCGTGGGCGCGGCGATGGCCTGGTTGGCGATTCAGACCCCTTACCGGGTGGCCCGTCTCACCGGCTTCATGGATCCCTGGACCGATCCCTTCAACACCGGTTTCCAGCTCACCCAGTCCCTGATTGCCATCGGCAGTGGTTCCTGGTTCGGCGTGGGGCTGGGCGGCAGTGTGCAGAAACTCTTCTACCTGCCGGAAGCCCACAACGATTTCCTGTTCGCCGTGCTGGCCGAGGAACTGGGTCTGGTGGGCATTGTGGTGCTGGTGGCCCTCTACGGCTTTCTGCTCTGGCGCAGCTTTGCCATCGGCCAGGCCGCCGAACGGGTAGGGCACCTGTTCGGTGCACACCTGGCCTACGGCATCGGCATCTGGATCGGTCTGCAGGCCTTCATCAACATGGGCGTGAACATGGGCATGCTGCCCACCAAGGGGCTGACCCTGCCCCTGATGAGTTATGGCGGCAGCTCCATGCTGGTGACCTGCGCGGCGATGGGGCTGCTGGCCAGGGTGCACCGGGAAACGGTGGAGAGCGGGGGCTTCAGGCCCCGCCGTCGTGCCTCGGGAGGTGGAGCATGAGTCGTCGTCCCATCCTGATCATGGCCGGTGGCACCGGGGGGCATGTCTTTCCCGGGATGGCCGTGGCCGACCACCTGCGTGCCCGTGGCGAGACCGTGTGCTGGCTGGGCACGGCCACCGGCCTGGAGGCCCGGCTGGTGCCGGCGGCGGGAATCGAGTTCCATACCCTACCGGTGAGTGGGCTAAGGGGTAAGGGGGTGGCCGCCTGGTTGCTGGCGCCCTGGCGACTGGGGGTGGCTCTATGGGCGGCCCTGGGCCTGATGCTGCGGCTCAAGCCCCGTGCCGTGCTGGGCCTGGGGGGATTTGCCTCCGGCCCAGGGGGCCTCATGGCCGCCGCCCTGGGACATCCCCTGGTGATCCACGAGCAGAACGCCATTGCCGGCATGACCAACCGCTGGCTGGCCGGTCGTGCGGACCTGGTGCTGGAAGCCTTTCCGGGCACGTTCCCCGCGAGCCGCCAGGCGGTGGCCGTCGGCAATCCCGTGCGCGAGAGCATCCGGGAACTGCCGGAGCCTGACCTGCGCATGGCCGGGCGGGAAGGTCCCTTGCGTCTGCTGGTGGTCGGCGGCAGCCTGGGCGCCCTGGCCCTGAATACCCGCGTGCCCGAAGCCCTGGCGCGTCTGCCCGAGGCGCGCCGACCCCTGATCCGTCATCAGGCGGGGGAGCGCACGCTGGAGGAGGCCCGCCGGGCGTATGCCCGGGCCGGGGTGGAGGCCGAGGTAACGGCCTTCATCGATGACATGGCCGAAGCCTATGACTGGGCGGATCTGGTGATCTGCCGGGCGGGGGCGCTGACGGTCTCCGAACTGGCGGCCGCCGGCGCGGCCGCCCTGCTGGTGCCCTATCCCCATGCGGTGGATGACCACCAGCGTGCCAATGCCCGCCACCTGTCCGAGGCCGGGGCGGCCCGGCTCGTCCTTCAGGATGAACTGGAACCCGAGGCCCTGGCGACGTGGCTGGAGTCCCTGGATCGCCCCCGATTACTGGAAATGGCCCGCCAGGCCCGTTCCCTGGCACGTCCCGATGCCACCCGTCGCGTGGCCGAGGCCTGTCTGGCCCTGGCCGGGGAAGGAGATCGCCCATGAATGCGCCCAACGCCCTGATCGGCATGCGTCGCATCCGTCGGATTCACTTTGTGGGTATCGGTGGCTCGGGCATGGGCGGCATCGCCGAGGTACTGGCCAACCTGGGGTACCAGGTCAGTGGTTCGGACATTGCCGAAAATGCCGTGACCCGGCGTCTGGAAGGACTGGGCGTGGAAGTCCGCCTGGGTCATGATGCCGCCCATGTGCGGCAGGCCGACGTGCTCGTGGTGTCCAGTGCCATCCGCTCCGACAACCCGGAACTGCGGGCGGCGCGGGAACGCCGCATTCCCGTCGTGCCTCGGGCCGAGATGCTGGCGGAACTGATGCGTTTTCGCTACGGCATTGCCGTGGCGGGGACCCACGGCAAGACCACCACCACCAGCCTGGTGGCCAGTCTGCTCGCGGAGGGCGGGCTGGACCCTACTTTCGTCATCGGCGGCCGGCTCAACAGCACCGCCAGCCATTCCCGGCTGGGGCAGGGCAGCTATCTGGTGGCGGAGGCGGACGAGAGCGACGCCTCCTTTCTGTGTCTGCAGCCGATGATCTCGGTGGTGACCAACATCGATGCGGACCATCTGGCCACCTACGAAGGGGATTTTTCCCGGCTGCGGGATACGTTCCTGGAGTTCCTGCACCATCTGCCCTTCTACGGCCTGGCGGTGCTGTGCGTGGATGATCCGGAAATCCGAGATCTGATCACCCGCATCGGTCGCCCCATGCTCACTTACGGCATCGATCACCCGGCCGACGTCAAGGCCCGTGAGCTGCGCCCCGACGGCACCCGCACCCACTTCGACCTGTCCCTGCCGGGCCGCGATCGGGCCCTGCCGGTGACCCTGAACCTGCCGGGACGCCACAATGTGCTCAATGCCCTGGCGGCGGTGGCCGTGGCCCACGAGTTGGGGGTGGACGACGGTGCCATCCAGCGGGGGCTGCAGGCATTTCAGGGTATCGGCCGGCGTTTCCAGGTCTACGGCAGTCTGCCCACGCCGGTGGGTGAGGTGATGCTGGTGGATGACTATGGCCATCATCCCACCGAGGTGGCCGCCACCATCGCCGCGGCCCGATCCGCCTGGCCGGAGCGACGTCTGGTACTGGCCTTCCAACCCCATCGCTACACCCGTACCCGGGACCTGTTCGAGGATTTTGCCGAGGTACTGTCCGAACCCGATGTGCTGGTGCTGCTGGATGTCTATGCGGCGGGGGAGGACCCCATTCCCGGTGCCGATGGTCGCACCCTGGCGCGGGCGATTCGTACCCGGGGACGGGTGGATCCCGTGTTCGTGGATGCGCCCGAGCGTCTGGTGGACGCCCTGCGGGGCGTGTTGCGGGCGGGGGATGTCCTGCTGACCCAGGGCGCGGGGAATGTGGGGGCACTGGCGGCCAGCCTGCCGACGGCACTGGCCGGCGATGGGGGGGCGCCATGATCGCGGCCTGTCGTCCCGGTCATCTGCGCGGGGAACTGCGCATCAATGAAGCCATGGCCCGGCATACCTCCTGGCGGGTGGGTGGGCCGGCGGACCGCTGGTATCGGCCGGCGGATCTGGATGACCTGGTGCTGTTTCTGTCCGGACTGCGGGCGGACGAACCCCTGTTCTGGCTCGGCCTGGGCAGTAACATCCTGGTGCGTGACGGTGGTATCCGTGGAACGGTGATTGCCTACGCGGGTGTGCTGGATACCCTGCATGCCCTGCCGGGATACCGGGTGCGGGTCGGGGCCGGCGTGAGTTGCGCCAAGTTGTCCCGCTTCTGTGCCGAGCACGATCTTGCCGGCGGCGAATTTCTTGCCGGCATTCCCGGCGCCCTGGGCGGGGCCCTGGCCATGAATGCCGGGGCCTGGGGGGACGACACCTGGTCCCACGTGGAGCAGGTCACTACGATTGATCGGCGCGGGTGTCTGCAGGTTCACACCCGGGGGGATTACGAGGTGGGCTATCGCCATGTGCAGGGCAGCCGGGAAGGCTGGTTCGTGGAGGCAACGCTGGCCTTCGCGGCCGGCGACGGTGAAGAATCCCGTCGGCGGGTCAAGGACCTGCTGTCCCGGCGCAACCGGACCCAGCCCATCGGACAACCGTCCTGCGGTTCGGTGTTCCGCAACCCGCCCGGGGATCATGCGGCTCGGCTGATCGAGGCGGCGGGTCTCAAGGGGATGCGCATCGGCGGGGCCATGGTCTCGGAAAGACATGCCAATTTCATCATCAATACCGGTACGGCCCGTGCCGCGGACATGGAGGCGCTGATGCACCGGGTGCAGACCGAGATTCACGCCCGTTTCGGGGTTGAACTGGTCCCCGAGGTCCGCATCGTGGGTGAATCCGTCGAGGAGGTGGTGTCATGACGCAGTCAAATCAGACCGCTTTCGGCAAGGTGGCGGTGCTCATGGGCGGTAGGTCCGCGGAGCGGGAGGTTTCCCTGCGCAGTGGGCGGGCGGTGCTGCAGGCATTGCTGTCGGCCGGCGTGGATGCCCACGGCATCGATGTGGGGCGGGATGTACTGGAGGTCCTGGCCCGCGGCGCCTACGACCGGGCATTCATCATCCTGCATGGGCGCGGTGGCGAGGATGGCGTCATCCAGGGCGCCCTGGAGCTGTTGGACATGCCCTATACGGGTACCGGCGTGGCCGGTTCGGCCGTGGGCATGAACAAGCTCATGAGCAAGCGCCTCTGGCGCGGGGCCGATTTGCCGACGCCGGATTACCGGGTGTTGGAATCCGGGTTCGATCCGGTGGCGGTGGTGGACGCCCTGGGTCTGCCCTTGATCGTCAAGCCTGCCCTGGAGGGGTCGAGCATCGGTATGTCCCGGGTCAACCGGGTGGAGGATCTGTCGGCCGCCTTTGAAGTCGCCGCCGCCTGTGGCGGGCCGGTATTCGCCGAACGCTGGATCACGGGCAGGGAATTCACCGCGGCCATCCTGGATGGTGAGCCGTTGCCCCTGATCCGTCTGGAAACGCCCCGGTCCTTCTATGACTACGAGGCCAAGTACGCCGCCGAGGATACCCGCTATCACTGTCCCTGCGGACTGGATCCCGAGGCAGAGGCCACCGTACAGGCCCTGGCCCTGGCCGCCTTCGAGGGTGTGTCCGGACGGGGCTGGGGCCGGGTGGATCTGATGATGGATGCCGGGGGCAAGGCCTGGGTGATCGAGGTCAACACGGTGCCGGGCATGACCGATCACAGTCTGGTGCCCATGGCGGCCCGGGCCGCCGGGCTGGATTTCCAGGCCCTGGTAATGAAGATTCTGGCCACGTCCCTGACCCCGGGGGCGCGGTAATGGGGTGTATATGGGCAGATCGATGGCAAGGCGAAGGGTGCAGCGGCCGCCCTGGTGGCGGGAGGCACGCTTGCGCCGCGCCCTGCGAACCCTGCTGCTGGTGGCGGCGCTCATGATGCTCGCCTTTGCCGGTCAGGGTGCCGTGGCTTATCTGATGGAGCCTGATACCCTGCCCATCCGCAGTGTGGAAGTGGAAGGCGAGGTGCGTTACCTGGGGCCGGAGGCCCTGTCCGCGGCCATCACACCCCACGTGCAGGGTGGGTTCTTCAGCCTGGATCTGCGTCAGGTGGAGGCGGCGGTCAAGGCGTTGCCCTGGGTGCGCGGAGTCTGGGTGCACCGGGAATGGCCGGACCGGATCGTGATCCGGATCGAGGAACAGGTTCCGGTGGCGCGTTGGGGTAGCGATGCCCTGGTGAACCAGTACGGGGAACTGTTCCGACCGGCGTTGTCGGAAGCCCCCGAGGGCCTGCCGTTCCTGGAAGGCCGCGAGGGACGTCAGCGGCAGCTCATGGAGCGCTTCCTGGCAGTACAGGCCAGGTTGGCGGATGTGGGCCTGGAAGTCTCCGGGCTGAAGGAAGATGCACGCCGTTCCTGGGTGATTCAGCTCGAGAACGGAGGGCAGGTGCTGATGGGGCGGGGCATGGACGTCGATCGGCTGGATCGACTGGTGCGCATGTACCCGCGCCTGGAGGAACACCGGGACGAGCCCATCAGGCGAATCGACATGCGTTACACCAACGGCATCGCCGTGGCCTGGAAGCCCCGGGAGGGCGGTGCACAATGAGACAGGTTAGGCAGGCAAGGCGAATGAGAGTCATGAATACAGCGTTATGCATCGGGTCGCCACGGGATGCTTCAGTCGCGCTGATCGGCACGGTAGCGGAGATGAAGGCTTATGTCTAAGCGATCCGATAAGGGAATGATCGTCGGCCTGGATATCGGGACCTCTAAGGTGGAGGCCATCGTCGGCGAGGTGAATGACGAGGGGGGAATCGAGATCGTCGGTATCGGTTCCCACCCGTCCCGCGGTCTGAAAAAGGGTGTGGTGGTCAACATCGAGTCCACCGTGCAATCCATCCAGCGCGCCATCGAGGAGGCCGAGCTGATGGCCGGTTGCCAGATTCACTCGGTTTTCACCGGGATTGCCGGCAGCCATGTGAAGAGCCTCAATTCCACCGGCGTGGTGGCCATCAAGGACAAGGAAGTGACCACGGCGGACGTGGAGCGGGTGATCGATGCCGCCCGCGCGGTGGCGATCCCGGCGGACCAGCGCATCCTCCATGTGCTGCCTCAGGAGTTCATCATTGATGAACAGGAAGGTATCCGTGAACCCATCGGCATGTCCGGCGTGCGGCTGGAGGCCAAGGTCCACCTGGTGACCGGTGCCGTGTCCGCGGCGCAGAACATCATCAAATGTGTCCGTCGCTGCGGCCTGGAAGTGGATGACATCATTCTGGAACAGCTGGCTTCCAGCCACGCGGTCCTCACCGAGGACGAAAAGGAACTGGGAGTGTGTCTGGTGGACATCGGTGGCGGCACCACCGACATCGCCGTCTTTACCGATGGGGCGATTCGCCACACGGCGGTGATCCCCATTGCCGGTGATCAGGTCACCAACGATATCGCCGTGGCTCTGAGAACACCCACCCAGTATGCCGAGGACATCAAGATCAAGTACGCCTGCGCTCTGCGCCAGCTGGCCAATCCCGAGGAAAGCATTGAGGTGCCCGGCGTCGGTGACCGACCTCCCCGGCGTTTGTCCCGGCAAACCCTGGCTAGCGTGGTAGAACCGCGTTACGAGGAACTCATGACCCTGGTGCAGTCGGAACTGCGCCGGTCGGGCTGCGAGGAGATGGTGGCGGCGGGCGTGGTCCTCACCGGGGGATCGTCGAAGATGGAAGGTGTCGCGGAACTGGCCGAGGAGGTCTTTCACATGCCGGTGCGTCTGGGTCTACCCCAGTATGTCACCGGCATGGTGGACGCCGTGAAGAATCCTACCCATTCCACCGGCGTGGGATTGTTGCTGTTCGGTCATCAGAGCCGCTATCAGGCCCTGGGAGAAGGGGTCAGGGGCGGTAGCATGAAATCCGTCTGGGGGCGGATGAAGAGTTGGTTTCAGGGCAATCTCTAGTATCGGCGACAGCACCGAAGCCCTTGGGCAGGGCTGAAAAATGAACAAGCAGGGGCGGGTTGGGTCTGCGGGCCTGAATTCGAAGCATCACGGTCTTTCAACGAACATTGTGGTTTTTCAGGAGGTAGTGAATATGTTTGAGCTCATGGATACCTATCCCCAGAACGCGGTCATCAAGGTGATCGGTGTCGGCGGCGGAGGCGGCAATGCGGTCCAGCACATGGTCAACGCATCCATCGAAGGCGTGGACTTCGTGGTGGCCAACACGGATGCCCAGGCACTCAAGCGGGTGGACGCCAAGACCCTGTTGCAACTGGGTTCACACATCACCAAGGGTCTGGGCGCCGGCGCCGACCCGGCGGTGGGTCGCGAAGCCGCCCTGGAAGACCGGGAGCGCATCCAGGAAGTGATCGACGGTGCCGACATGGTTTTCATCACCGCCGGCATGGGCGGCGGTACGGGCACCGGTGCCGCGCCCGTGGTGGCCCAGATCGCCAAGGAAATGGGCATCCTCACCGTGGCCGTGGTCACCAAGCCCTTTCCCTTCGAGGGCAAGAAGCGTATGCAGGTGGCGCAGTCCGGGATGGAGAACCTGGCCAAGTACGTGGACTCCCTCATCACCATTCCCAATGACAAGCTCTTGTCGGTGCTGGGCAAGAATGTGACCCTGCTGGACGCCTTCAAGGCCGCCAACGACGTGCTGTTGGGCGCGGTGCAGGGGATTGCCGAGCTCATTACCCGCCCCGGCCTGATCAACGTCGACTTTGCCGACGTGCGCACCGTCATGTCCGAGATGGGTATGGCCATGATGGGAACCGGTACCGCCTCCGGTGGTGATCGCGCCCGCGTGGCTGCCGAGGCGGCCATCTCCAGCCCGTTGCTGGAGGATGTAAACATCGCCGGTGCCCGGGGCATTTTGGTGAACGTGACCGCCGGTATGGACATGTCCATCGGCGAGTTCGAGGAAGTCGGCGCGGCGGTCAAGGAGTTCGCCTCGGAGGATGCCACCGTGGTGGTGGGCACCGTCATCGATCCGGAGATGAACGACGAACTGCGCGTGACCCTGGTGGCCACCGGTCTGGGAACTCCTGGCCAGGCGGCGCGCCCGACCCGTGAAAAGCCGGCCGTCAAACTGGTCGAGCCTCGTCAGGCTGCCATGGGCGGTCAGAGCCAGGGTAATGATCTGGACATGGCGGACTACGATAAACTGGACCGCCCCGCCGTGATGCGTAAGCAGCAGGGCAATGCCGCCTACGATATCTCCGGCAACCCCAACATGGACTATCTGGATATCCCGGCATTCCTGCGTAAACAGGCTGACTGAGCATGGTCAGGTGCATGGTGGCGGAGCGCACCGAGGGTGTGCTCCGCCGCCCTGAACCGGCACCGTTTCAGGGCGCGCCTTGCATCAAAATATGCAAGTCAACCCGTCCAGTGGCATAATGTGCGGCTATTTTTCCCCGTTGGGGCGTTCCGGGAGGGATTTTCCCTGGTCTGGCACGCGTCATGCACTCATCCTGGTGCGTCACGGGTTCAGAGGGCTATCACGTTGATCAAGCAGCGCACACTCAAGAACACCATCCGCGCCACCGGCGTCGGTCTTCACACCGGCGAGAAGATCTATCTGATGCTGCGTCCGGCGCCGGTGAACGCCGGTGTGGTGTTTCGTCGTGTCGATCTGGATCCTGTGGTGGAGATCAAGGCTCATCCCGAGAACGTGGGGGACACCTGTCTGTCCACCACCATGGTGAGTGGCGAAGTGCGCGTCTCCACGGTGGAGCACCTGCTGTCAGCCGTGGCCGGGCTGGGTATCGATAATCTCTACGTGGATGTCAGTGCGCCGGAGGTGCCGATCATGGACGGCAGCGCCGGGCCTTTCGTCTTCCTGATCCAGTCCGCCGGGATCGTGGAGCAGAATGCTCCCAAGCGTTTCATCCGCATCAGGCAGCCAGTGGAAGTGCGAGAGGACGACAAGTGGGCGAGGCTGGAGCCCTTCAATGGTTTCAAGGTGGGTTTCTCCATCGACTTCAGGCACCCCATCTTCAGTGGCGGTATCCAGACCGCGGAACTGGATTTCTCCACCACCTCCTTCGTCAAGGAGGTCAGCCGGGCCCGCACCTTCGGCTTCATGCGCGAGATCGAGGCCTTGCGCAGTCGTCGGCTGGCTCTGGGCGGCAGCCTGGACAACGCCGTGGTACTGGATGATTACCGTGTCCTCAACGAGGACGGTCTGCGCTATGAGGACGAATTCGTCAAGCACAAGATCCTGGATGCCATCGGTGATGTCTATCAGCTGGGTCATAGCCTGATTGGGGCCTTCACCGGCTATAAGTCCGGTCATGCCCTCAACAACAAGCTGATCCGCAAGTTGATCACTCTGGAAGATGCCTACGAGATTGTGACCTTCGAAGAGGGCGGCGAGCCGTTGCCCATCTCCTACGCTCACGCGGCGGCTACGGTCTGACCGGGCCGTGACTGCGCCCTGCCAAGCGGCGCAGGGCCTGGCTCAGCTCAGGGTCGTCTACGGCACGGGCGGCCCCCAGCAGGGCAGTGCGCGCCCGCGGGGAAAGCGGGTCGAGCTGACGAGAGCGGGATTCGGCCCGCACCGACCCCATCGCCGGGCGCACCCGGATACGGACGGATCTTGCCTGCAGGCCATGGTGTGCCTTGACCTGCTTGAGGATGTCCCGCTGCAGGTAACGCAGTTGGGAAGCCCAGGCGCCGGCGTCCGTCACCAGGATCAGTGCCTCGGCCTCCAGGCCGCCCACCCAGCAGTGCTCCCGCGGCCCTGGCGGCAGCAGGTGCCTGACGCTCCGGGTCAGGTTCTCCAGTTCTCGGGCCCGATGCAACAGTTCGGGGGCCAGCAGGGCTCTGGGACGACGCATGAGCTGAGGGGTTCCTGGTTGGCTGAACGGGATGCCTGCAAGGTTACCCGCATCCGTGTCGCCGAGGTAGCAGGATTTCCCACAATGCCCGTGGTTGGATTATGATCGTGCCCTCCGGAAAGATGCGCGCCTGCGGCCGATTTCAGTCGGCACGGGTCCTGATCAGAAAAACGCGGGCTGAATCAGCATGAACATCATCTTCCTGACAGATAAGGGGGCGGGTTCCCGGCGCTTTCACGTCTCACGCTGGTACCACCTCTCCATGCCCCTGGCCGCACTCGCGGTCTGTGGCGGTCTGATCCTGGGGGCCGGTTATCAGGCCGGTCGTCATCTGCATGGCACCACGGACCCCGGACTCGCGCACTGGGGCGAGGAGTTGCGGGAACAGCGCTACCAGCTGGAATATGCCAGGGATACGGCCGAGGCCGGCATTCAGGCGCTGACCCAGCGGGTGGCCCAGCTCCAGGCCCAGATGATGCGTCTGGAAGCCCTGGGCAACAAGCTGGTGAAGATGGCCGACCTGGAAGACGGCGAGTTCGATTTCGGTGTCCTGCCAGGCCTGGGAGGCCCTGAAGAGCTGCTTCACGAAGCGCCTCCCTCCGATCTACTGCGGCAGATCGATGAACTGGCGCGGCAGATGGATGACCGGGAGTCCCAGTTGCGGCTGCTGAGCCGTCTTATCCTGTCCGGGCAGTTGGCGGATGAGGTGACGCCGGCGGGTCGTCCTGTGGTGTCCGGCTGGATGTCATCCGGCTACGGCACTCGCACCGATCCCTTTACCGGCCGCCAGGTTTTCCACCGCGGCGTGGATTTTGCCGGTCGTCCCGGTTCCGACATCATTGCCGTGGCCGGCGGCATCGTGATCTTTGCCGACCGCCGGGATGCCTTCGGCAAGCTGGTGGAGATCGATCACGGTAACGGCTACGTCACCCGCTATGCCCACAATCAGGAGATGCTGGTGAGTGTGGGTGATATGGTCCGGAAGGGACAGGTGATTGCCAGGATGGGGTCCACCGGGCGCGCCACCGGTCCGCATGTCCATTTCGAAGTGCTCAAGGATGGCCGCCATGTCAATCCTCACCGCTTCATTGCCGCCTCGGGTTAGGCCCCGAAAGGTGCCCCACTGCGTCACTATCGCGGATGGGGTATGATGGCGGGCCTCAAGTTCAGCAACTCAGCGCAGAACCCTTCATGGTCACAAGCCTAGTCAGAAAGATCTTCGGTAGTCGTAACGATCGCCTGGTCAAGCGATACGGCAAACAGGTCGGACGGATCAACGAACTGGAAGCCGATCTCAAGGCACTCTCCGACGAACAGCTCAGGGCCAGGACCGGAGAATTCCGTGATCGCCTCGGCAAGGGGGAGTCCCTGGACGACCTACTGCCCGAGGCCTTCGCGGTGGTTCGCGAAGCCGGTCGTCGAATCATGGGCATGCGTCATTTCGATGTTCAGCTCATCGGCGGCATGGTGCTCAACGACGGCCGCATCGCCGAGATGCGTACCGGGGAGGGCAAGACTCTGGTCGCCACCCTGTCGGCCTATCTGAATGCCTTGCCTGACAAGGGCGTGCATGTGATCACGGTCAACGACTATCTGGCCCGACGGGACGCAGCCTGGATGGGGCGTCTCTATCACGGCCTGGGGCTGAGCGTGGGGGTGATCAACTCCTCCGGCGCCAAGGGCGCCAAGCATTCCTACCTGTATGACCCGGACCATGTCGGCGGGGAGGAGGAGGGGTATCCCCACCTGCGTCCGGTGACCCGGCGCGAGGCCTATGCCGCCGACATCACCTACGGCACCAACAATGAATTCGGTTTCGATTATCTGCGCGATAACATGGCTTTTCGTGCCGAGGATCGGGTCCAGCGCGACCTGGCCTATGCCATCGTGGACGAAGTGGACTCCATCCTGATCGACGAGGCCCGTACTCCCCTGATCATCTCCGGTCCCACCGGCGAGAACTCCGAGCTTTACCAGCGGATGAAGGACATCGTCCCCACGCTGCAGCGCCAGGAAGAGGAAGAGTCCGAAGGCGATTATTTCGTCGACGAGAAGCTCAAGCAGGTCTTTCTGTCCGAGGATGGCCAGGAACGGGCCGAGCAACTGCTCAAGGAGGCCGGCCTGCTCAAGGCGGACCAGTCCCTCTACGATGCCGCCAGCATTCCCCTGCTGCATCATCTCAATGCGGCGCTGCGTGCCCATGCCATCTTCCAGCGGGACGTGCATTACCTGGTGCGGGACAAGCAGGTCCTCATCATCGATGAGTTCACCGGTCGCGTGATGCCCGGCCGGCGCTGGTCGGAAGGTCTGCATCAGGCCGTGGAGGCCAAGGAGGGGGTGCCGATCCAGAACGAGAACCAGACCCTGGCCTCGATCACCTTCCAGAACTATTTCCGCCTCTACAAGAAGCTCTCGGGCATGACCGGGACCGCCGACACCGAGGCCTATGAGTTCCAGCACATCTACGGCCTGGAAGTGGTGGTGATTCCCACCAACAAGCCCATGGTCCGCAACGACATGCAGGATCTGGTCTACATGACCCAGAAGGAGAAGTACAAGGCCATCATCGAGGACGTCAAGCACTGTCGGGAGCGGGGACAGCCCGTCCTGGTGGGCACCGCCTCGGTGGAGGCCTCGGAAATCCTGTCCGACCTGCTCAAGAAGGCGAAGATCAGTCATGAGGTCCTCAATGCCAAGCAGCATGAGCGGGAGGCCCATATCGTTGCCCAGGCCGGTCGTCCCGGCGCGGTGACCATTGCCACCAACATGGCCGGTCGTGGTACCGACATCGTGTTGGGCGGCAGCCTGGAGGCGGAGCTGGAGGCCCTGGGTCCGAATCCGGATCCGGTCCAGGTGGAAAAGATCCGCGACGAGTGGCGCAAGCGCCACGATCAGGTGCTGGAGGCGGGCGGCCTGCACATCATCGGTTCGGAGCGTCACGAGTCCCGCCGCATCGACAATCAGTTGCGGGGGCGTGCCGGTCGTCAGGGCGATCCCGGTTCCAGCCGTTTCTTCCTGTCCCTGGAAGACACGCTCATGCGCATCTTCGCCTCCGACCGGGTGAAGATGATCATGCAGAAGCTGGGCATGCAGGAAGGCGAGGCCATCGAGAACGCCTGGGTGACCAAGGCCATCGAGAATGCCCAGCGCAAGGTGGAAGGGCACAACTTCGATATCCGCAAGAACCTGCTCGAATACGACGACGTGGCCAATGACCAGCGTCGGGTGGTCTATGAGCAGCGTCGTGAACTGCTGGACTCCCAGGAAATCTCCGATACCATCCGCGCCGTGCGCGAGGATGTGGTGGATCAGACCATCAGTCGCTACATTCCTCCCGGCTCCATCGACGAGCAATGGGACATCCCCGGCCTGACCCAGGCCATGGAGAGCGAGTTCGGTCTCAAGCTGGACATCGCCGGCTGGCTGGAGAAGGACGACGATCTGCACGAGGAATCCCTGCGCGAGCGTCTGCAGGGAGAGGTGAGCGGCGCCCTGGATGCCAAACGGGCCGTGCTCGGCCCGGAACTGACCCAGCGGATCGAGAAGGATGTGATGCTGCAGGTGCTGGACAGTCACTGGAAGGAACATCTGGCATCCATGGATTACCTGCGCCAGGGCATCGGTCTGCGTGGTTACGCCCAGCGCAATCCCAAGCAGGAGTACAAGCGCGAAGCCTTCGCCATGTTCGAGAGCCTGCTTGAGCGCATCAAGCATGACGTCATCTCCATGCTCATGCGACTGCAGGTGCAGTCACCGGATGACGTCGCCACGCTGGAGGCCCAGGCGCGCGGCAGTGCCAAGCCGGCCAGCATGGAATTCAAGCACGACCAGCCGGACAGCCCCCTGTCCGCCGAGGACGATGCCGGGGACAAGCCGGAAGACCCGGATCAGGAGCCCTACCGCCGGGAGGGGCCCAAGCTGGGCCGCAACGATCCCTGTTGGTGCGGCTCGGGCAAGAAGTACAAGCACTGCCACGGCAGACTGGAGTGATGATCGATGGCCGTGAACCTCAGTGAACCCGTTTCCCTGGCACCCGTTCCCGGGGTTCGGCTCAGCGCCGTGGCCGCCGGTATCCGTTACCGGGGGCGCGACGATATGGTGCTGATGGAACTGGCGGCGGGCAGTACCTGTGCCGCCGTGTTTACCCGCAATGCCTTCTGTGCCGCGCCGGTGCAGGTGGCCCGGCAGCATCTGCGCCAGGACACTCCCCGGTATCTGTTGATCAATGCGGGCAACGCCAACGCCGGTACCGGCTCCCAGGGCCTGGAAGCCGCTGACCTGAGTTGCGATGCCGTGGCTGACTGCACCGGCGTCAGGGCGGCTCAGGTATTGCCCTTCTCCACCGGTGTGATCGGAGAGCCTCTGCCGGTGGAGCGGATCTCGACGGCCCTGCCCGAGGCCGTGGCCGCTCTGGATGAACAGGGATGGATGCGGGCCATGCGAGCCATCATGACCACCGATACGGTGGGCAAGGGGGCATCGGAAACGGTGCGTCTGTCCGGTGGCGAGGTGACCCTCACCGGGATTGCCAAGGGTTCCGGCATGATCCACCCCAACATGGCCACCATGCTGGCCTTTCTGGCCACCGACGCGCTGGTGGAAAAGGCAGTGCTGCAGGCCATGCTGATGCGTTGCAGTGATGCCAGTTTCAACGCCATCACCGTGGACGGTGATACCTCCACCAATGATGCCTGTGTGCTGGCTGCCACCGGCGCCTCCGGGGTGCCGGTGGAGAGCGAGGCGGATCAGCTCATGTTCGAGCAGGCACTGCTGCGAATCTGCCGGCAGCTTGCTCACGCCATCGTCCGTGACGGTGAGGGCGCCACCAAGTTCATCACCGTACGGGTCAGCGGTGCACGGGACGCGGAAGAAGCCCGCCTTGTGGGTTTTGCCGTGGCCCTGTCGCCGCTGGTGAAGACCGCCCTGTTTGCTTCGGACCCCAACTGGGGGCGGATCCTGGCGGCGGTGGGTCGTGCCGGCCTGAAGGATCTGGACGTGGACCGGGTGACCATTCATCTGGACGATGTGCGCATCGTCGCCGGTGGCGGTCGGGCGCCGGAGTATGAGGAGGCCATGGGGCGCCGGGTGATGGCCGGGGCCGAGATCCTCATCCACGTCGATCTGGGAGGGCGGGGAGTGACCGAGGCCGAAGTCTACACCTGTGACTTCTCCTACGACTATGTGCGCATCAACGCCGAATACCGTTCCTGAGGCGCATGTCTGAGCCGTTGCGAGTGGCGGTGGCCGCCATCACCAATGCGCGCGATGAGTATCTGATCGCCCGTCGCCCCGCCCATGTGCATCAGGGAGGGCTATGGGAATTCCCCGGTGGCAAGATCGAGTCGGGGGAGTCCCTGGCGGACGCCCTGCGTCGGGAACTGCGGGAAGAGCTGGACATCACCCCTCTTCGGCATCACCCCCTGATCACCCTGAATCACGACTATCCTGACCGGCGGGTCTGCCTGGAAGTGGTGAAGGTCGACCGTTTCGAGGGCGAGCCCCGGGGCATGGAGGGTCAGCCATTGCGCTGGGTGGCGGCCGACCATCTGCATGCTCTGGCGTTTCCGGCCGCCAACCGGGCCATCATCCAGGCCCTGACCCTGCCGGATCGTCTGCTGATCACGCCGGATCTGCGCTGCCCCGATACCCTGCTGAATGGCCTGCATCGGACCCTTGAGACCGCTGGCCCGGCGCTGCTGCAACTGCGTGCGCCTCGCCTGAGCCGGGAGGCTTTTGCCGCATTGGCCGAGGCGGTGATCCCGTTGTGCCGATCCCGAGGCACACGGGTTGTACTGAACGCGGACCCCGAACTGGCCGTGTCACTGGGGGCTGATGGCGTCCATCTCAATGCCCGCCGTCTGGCCACCCTGGCGGGGCGTCCCGATGTGCTGGATCGCCTGACCCTGGTGGGGGCCTCGGCGCATCATCGTGATGAGCTGGCCCATGCGGCCCGACTCGGAGCCCATTTCGTTCTGGTATCTCCGGTGGCGCCGACCCGGACCCACCCGGGGACATCGGTGCTGGGCTGGCCGGGATTTGCCGCACTGGCCCGAGAGGCGGGCCGACCGGCCTATGCCCTGGGCGGCATGACAGTGGATGACATCGCCACGGCGCGACATCACGGCGGACAGGGCATTGCCGGCATTCGGGGGCTGTGGCAAGGGGCGACGGAGGCGGATTGAGTTCCGGTCCCGGGTGAGCGGCGGGGCGATCATCCTTTTGTGACGAGGATACAGGCATGGCGCGCTGGTGGAGTTGGTTACTGATTCCCGTGATGTTGGGCCTGGGATACCTGGCCGGAGAACACTGGCTGCGGCCCCTGCTGGCGCCAGGAGATCCGGCAATGTCGGTCATCGAGGCCCCGTCCGGTTGTGAGCTGGACGACCGGGGCTGCCTGATGATGGTGGACGGGGAGGCGATTCGGGTCCGGGGACCGGCGCGGATTCCACCGTTGGAGCGATTTGTCCTGCACCTGGAGGGTAGTGATTCCCTGGATCCTCTGGAGGTGTCCTACATCATGCCCGGCATGGACATGGGGCTGCACCGGTTTGAATTCCAGTCGGTGGCGGCGGGGAACTGGGAGGCAGAATCCGTGCTACCGGTCTGCATGTCCGGACGCATGGACTGGCTGGCGCTGGTGCGTGTCCGTCTGGGGGATCAGATCCATGAACTGCGTGTCCCCGTGCAGCTGCGGCGGGAATAGCACGCCGCCCCCGGATGTCCGGTGGCTACAGTGCGCAGCAGCTCAGCATGAACGGGATTTCCTCGTCGCACTGGGTCGAACGTGACTTCAGGTCACCGGCACGCAGGAACCGCACCGAGAAACGCTGACGTCCGGCGCTGATCTCGGGATAACAGGGGGCGTTGAGGGGCAGGGTGATGCGGATCATCTGCCAGGGTTGGCTGGTATCCAGGTTCTGTTCGTAAAAGCCCCGACCTGCCGTCATGGTGCGGGGCGCGCCGGCGTTACGGATCAGCTGCAGGATCACGCTGACGGCCTCCTGGATGTCTGCAAAGGGCTGTGCCCAGTCCAGCAGCAGCTGTCGCCGTTCCCCGGCGGGACGAGCCAGCCAGTAGTGATAGGCCGGCAGGTCAAAGTCACAGGTGCCGCCGGGAATGGCGGTTCGCTGGCGGATGCCGTTGAAGAAATCGTTGCCCTTGACTTGCTGGTCCAGCTGTCCGCTGAGGGCATGGATACCGTCTATGAGTCGGCGATGTTTGTCGATCACCGTGTTCAGTCGGCGTTGGTCCACGCCGGGTTCGGTGCTCAACCGGTTCAGGTTGGTGATCTGTCGTTCGAGTTCCTTGATCAATTCACGTTTTACGTCCACCCGATTGGTGAGATTCATCATCTCGATCAGGGTGAGCAGACTGCCGTGTGTATCCGGCCCCGAGTCATGCTGAAGGCTATGGTCAAAACGTTGCATCAGCACTTCAAGGCGCATGAACAGGCGCATGCGCTCATGCAGGGGTTGTTCGTAGACGATGGAACCCTTCACTGCAGCGGCTGCCGGAGGGGTGTGAACCACGTATTCATTGTTTTCCGATCTGCGGCCGAAATGAACGAACATGTTACCACCTTGGTAGGATGAGACCGGCGACTTCGGTATCCGGCATCAGTGTGCGACTGCCATCCGGAGGTATTGCTGGTGCAGCGCTTCCACCTGTGCAGGCAGAGCATCCGCGAATCCCTCGTTGTCGATGACATCGTCGGCTGCCGCGAGGCGCTGCTCCCGGGTGGCCTGGACATCCAGGATGGCCTGGATCTGACCTGGGGATGCGCCGTCACGTCGTCCGGCACGTTCCAGCTGACTGGATACGGAGCAGTCCACCAGGAGTACGCGATCGACCCGGTTGCAGGCCCCCGATTCCACCAGCAAGGGTATGACCAGCATGCAGTAGGGCGTCCCGACCTGTGTTTTTTCTTGATCCATGGCTGCCCAGATCATAGGGTGGAGCAGCCTTTCCAGTCTGTGACGGGTTTGGCTGTTCCGGAATACCTGATCGCGCAGGGTAGCCCGGTCCAGGCTCCCGTCCGGCTTCAGAATGGCGGGACCGAAGGCTTCCACCAATGCAGCCAGCCCGGGTGAGCCGGGCGTCACTACCCGCCGGGCAATGATATCCGAATCAATGACCGTGATACCTCTCTCCTCGAACAGGCGCGCCACGGTGCTCTTGCCGCTGCCGATCCCTCCCGTCAGTCCAATGGTGAGCATGGGTCAGCCGAGCATGCCGAGGTAGGTCTGTACGAGGGTGTCGCCCCAGAGCAGGGCAATCCAGCCCGCGGCAGCCAGATAGGGACCGAAGGGAATGGGCAGATTGCGATCACGCCCCAGCGCGGCGATGAGCACCAGACCCACCACGGCGCCCACCAGGGAGGACAACAGGATGATCAAGGGGAGCATCTGCCAGCCCAGCCAGGCACCCAGGGTAGCGAAGAGCTTGAAGTCACCGTAGCCCATGCCTTCCTTGCCGGTAAGCAATCGGAAGGCATGGTAGACAAGCCACAGGCTCAGGTAACCGAAGACGGCTCCCAACAGGCTGCTGGTGGCATCGGTGAACAGTCCCCCCAGGTTCAGTACCAGTCCCAGCCACAGCAGGGGCAGGGTGATGACATCCGGCAACAGGGTGGTGCGCAGATCGATCACGGTCAGGACAATCAGGGCCCAGGTCAGCAGCAGAGCCGCCGCGGCCACCCAGGTGACACCGAAGTGCCAGACCACGGCCATGGACAGCAGGGCCGTGGCCGCCTCCACCAGGGGGTACTGGGGAGAGATTCTGGCGCCGCACGAGGCACACTTGCCCCGGAGGAAGAGGTAGCTGATGAGCGGGATGTTCTCCAGGGCCGTGATGCGGTGGCCGCAGGCGGGGCAGGCGGACCGGGGGACCACCAGGTTATAGGGCCCCTGAACCTCTTCGGCATGATTCAAGTTGCCCCCCCGTGACTGCAGCCATGCCCTGGCCTCGCTTTGCCACTGGCGTTCCATCATCATCGGCAGGCGATGGATGACCACATTGAGAAAGCTGCCCACCATGAGACTGAAGACCCCGGTGAGGGTGAGCAGCAGGGTGGGGCTTGCGGCGAGAAGATCGATCACACCACGGCTCCAAGCTGGAAGATGGGAAGATACATGGCAATGACCAGACCGCCGACGACGATGCCCAGGAAAGCCATGATCATGGGTTCCATGAGGCTGGAGAGGCCGTCGACCATGTTGTCCACTTCCTCTTCATAGAAATCGGCGACCTTGCCCAGCATTTCGTCCAGGGAACCGGATTCTTCCCCGATGGCCACCATCTGCACCACCATGTTGGGAAATACCGCGGAATTCCGCATGGCCTGCTGGAGCTGGGTGCCGGCCGCGGTTTCGTCGCGCATGCGCAGGGTCGCTTCGGAAAAAAGGGCGTTGCCCGTCGCGCCGGCCACCGACTCCATCGCTTCCACCAGGGGGACGCCGGCGGAGAACATGGTGGACAGGGTCCGGGCAAAGCGGGCGATGGCGGCCTTGCGCAGTAGTTCGCCCACCACCGGGATGCGCAGGGAGAGCAGGTCGAGCTGACGGCGGAAGGCGGCGGAACGCTGCTTGGCCTGGGTAAAACCGAATACCGCGACGCCGATACCGCCGAAGATGGCCCACCAGTAGCTCTGGAAGAACTCGGAGATGCCGATGACGAACTGGGTGAAGACGGGCAGGTCCGCACCAAAGCCCTGGAACAGATCCTGAAACTGGGGAACCACGAAGATGAGCAGGATGGCGGTGACGATGAAGGCCACCACGATCACGGCGGCGGGATAGAACATGGCCTTCTTGATCTTGGCCTTGAGGGATTCGGTCTTTTCCTTGTAGGTGGCAATGCGATCCAGCAGGGTTTCCAGGGCCCCGGACTGTTCACCGGCCCCCACCAGATTGATGACCAGGTCGTCGAAGTAGGCCGGATGCCTGGCCAGGGCGCTGGCAAAGGTGGCCCCCCTTCCACGTCTGCCTTGATCCGGAGGATCAGTTCCTGCATGGAGGGGTTTTCGTGGCCCCGGCCGACGATCTCGAAGGACTGTGCCAGGGGCACGCCGGCGCTCATCATGGTGGACATCTGGCGCAGGAAGATGGCGATGTCCTTGGGGGTGATTTTCTTCTTGCCACCAAACAGGGGTTTGGGTTTCTTGCGCACCTTGAGCGGGTTGATGCCCTGGCGCCGCAGCTCCGCCTTGGCCAGATTTTCGTTGGCGGCGGTGGTCTCGCCCTTGATCCGGACGCCCTTCTTGTCCACCCCTTCCCAGACGAACACCGTCATTGTCTCGGCCATGGTTTAGTCCTTGGTCACACGGTTGACTTCTTCAAGGCTGGTGACACCGGCCTTGACCTTGAGCAGACCGGCCCGTCGGAGGTCGTCGACGCCTTCCGCCCTGGCCTGCTCCGCCAGTTGCATCGAGTTGCCGCCATCAAGGATGAGGCGCTGCATGGCTTCGGAAATGGGCAGCACCTGGTAGATGCCCACCCGGCCCTTGTAGCCGTTGGTGCACTGGTCACACCCGACCGGCCTGAAGATCTTGAAGCCCTGGTTCACCTCGTCTTCGGTGAATCCTTCCTCCAGCAGCACTTCCTTGGGAACGTCTTCGGGCGCCTTGCAATGGTTGCACAGGCGTCGGGCCAGACGCTGGGCGATGATGAGCAGGATGGATGAGGCGATGTTGTAGGACGGCACGCCCATGTTGGCCAGGCGGGTGAGGGTCTGGGGTGCGTCGTTGGTGTGCAGGGTGGATAGCACCAGGTGACCGGTCTGGGCCGCCTTGATGGCGATTTCGGCGGTTTCCAGGTCACGGATCTCACCCACCATGATGATGTCCGGATCCTGTCGCAGGAATGCCCTCAGGGCGGCGGCAAAGGTCAGCCCCACCTTGGGGTTCACGTTGACCTGATTGATGCCCGGCATGTTGATTTCGGCGGGGTCCTCGGCCGTGGAGATGTTCCGGTCCGGGGTGTTGAGGATGCCCAGGCCGGTATAGAGCGAGACGGTCTTGCCCGAGCCGGTGGGGCCGGTGACCAGGATCATGCCGTAGGGCTTGCTCAGGGCGTTGAGATAGAGTGCCTTCTGGTGCTCCTCGTAGCCCAGGGCGTCGATGCCCAGGAAGGCGCTGGTGGGGTCCAGTATTCGCAGCACCACCTTTTCTCCATACAGGGTGGGGCAGGTGTTGACACGAAAGTCGATGGCCCGATTCTTGGAGAGCTGCATCTTGATGCGTCCATCCTGCGGCACGCGTCGTTCGGAGATGTCCATGCGGGACATTACCTTGATGCGGGCGATGATCCGGGGGGCCAGGTTCACCGGTGGGTGCGCCACCTCGTCGAGCACGCCGTCCAGGCGGAATCGCACCCGGAAGTCTTTTTCATAGGGTTCGAAGTGGATGTCCGAGGCCTTGCGGTTGATGGCATCCAGCAGCACCTTGTTGACGAAACGGACCACCGGCGTGTCGTCCACTTCGCTCTCGGAGACCTCCGGGCCACGGTCTTCGGTGTCCGCCATCTCCAGGTTGTCCAGATCATCGTCCATGAGGCCTTCCATCATCGAGGAGGCGTCGTTGAGGCTGTCCTCGATCAGCTTGGACAACTTGTTGTGTTCCACCAGCACTGGTTCGGTGGGGATGCCGGTGTTGAACTTGATTTCATCCAGGGCGCTGATGTTCATGGGATCGGACATGCCCACGAACAGCCGGTTACCCCGCCGGAAGATGGGCAGGGCCTGATGCTGGCGGATCAGCTTCTCGTCCACCAGTTTGGTGGGTAGGTATTCCTTGTCGAGGGCGTCCAGATCGAACAGGGGGGTACCGAACTCTTCGGCCGCCGCCTGCGCCAGGCTGAGGGCCTCCACGATCTTTTCCGTCACCAGGTAGGCCACCAGGGGTACCCGTTTCTTACGGGACTGATCCAGTGCCTTGTTGGCGTCGGCTTCACTGAGCAATCCGTCTTGAACCAGGCGCCGGGCAAGCCCGCTCAATGGAATGGAGGCGGCAGGTGTGGACATGGGGACTCTGGGTTTGGGCTGGGCCTTCTTACCGCATGTTAGTAGCTGTCGTAATCAAGTCAACAAGGACTTTCAGCGATT
Source organism: Ectothiorhodospira sp. PHS-1 (assembly GCF_000225005.1). Lineage (NCBI taxonomy): Bacteria > Pseudomonadati > Pseudomonadota > Gammaproteobacteria > Chromatiales > Ectothiorhodospiraceae > Ectothiorhodospira > Ectothiorhodospira sp. PHS-1. Next base: position 78,752 of record NZ_AGBG01000003.1, read on the forward strand.
GCGGGCCGGAACGGGTTGGAAGGCCTGGTTCGGTGGCGCCCTCCCAGCCATCCGTGAAAATGGGCTTTCAGGGGGGCAGTCCGAGCTTCTTGAGCCGGTAACGCAGTTGCCTGGCCGTCAGTCCCAGCAGTCCGGCCGCGGTCGTGCCATGACCTCCCGCCTGTTCCAGGGCGGCCAGCAGGACCTGTCTTTCCTGCTGTTCCAGTTGCTGTTCCAGGGGTTTGAGAGATTCTGCGGCCAGCGGGGCCGGCGGCGTCCCGACGCCGGGCAGTTGCAGATCCTCCACCTGGATGATGTCGCTGTCGCAGAGGGTTGCCGCTCGCTCCAGGATGTTTTCCAGTTCCCTGACGTTGCCCGGGTAGTCGTAGGTCATCAGTCCCTGCATGGCATCCGGGCTGAGCCGCCTGGGTGGTTCCTGCCAGCGCTGTGCCAGTTTGGAGAGGATGTGTGCCGCCAGATGCGGGAGGTCTTCCCGGCGCTCCCGCAGGGGAGGGACGCGCAACTCGATCACATTCAGGCGATAGAACAGATCCTGGCGGAACCGCCCCGCCTGCACCTCCCGGCTCAGATCCTTGTGGGAGGCAGAGAGAATGCGCACGTCCAGGGCGATCTCGTGGGCGGCGCCGATGGGTTTGATGGCCCGTTCCTGAATGGCGCGCAACAGCTTCACCTGCATGTGCAGGGGCAGTTCAGCCACCTCGTCGAGAAAGAGGGTACCCCCCTGGGCTGCCTGGAACAGGCCCTGCTTGTCGGCCACCGCCCCGGTGAAGCTGCCCTTGAGGTGACCGAAGAACTCGCTTTCCATGAGTTCCGCGGGGATGGCGCCGCAGTTCACTGGCACGAAAGGCCGATCCACCCGGGGACCCTGGTGGTGAATCTCCCTGGCCACCCTTTCCTTGCCGCTGCCGGATTCCCCCAGGATGTAGACCGGTGCCTGGCTTCTGGCCAGTTTGAGGATGGTGATCTTGAGCTGACGCATGGCCGGTGCATCGCCCAGGAGATGCTCCTCCCTGGGTGGCTGGTGTCTGGTCGAGGCCGCATCGTTGCCTTCACCGTCGCCGGGCTTGCCCAGTTTCAGGGCGCTGCCCACCAGATCCCTGAGGATGTTCAGATCCACGGGCTTGGAGACAAAGTCAAAGGCCCCCGACTTGAGGGCCTGAACGGCGGAATCCATGCTGCCATGGGCCGTGATGACAGCTACCGGCAGCTCCGGATAGTAGGCCTGAATGTGCTCCACCAGCTCGATGCCATCACCATCCGGCAAGCGCATGTCCGTCAGGCACAGATCAAAGGGTTCGTTGCCGAGCAGCCGTTTTGCCTCCCTGACGGTTCCGGCGGAGCGGGTATGGAGCTGCATGCGGCCGAGGGTGATCTCCAGGAGTTCCCGGATATCCGGCTCATCGTCAATGATCAGTACGTTCTGGATGCTCATGCCTGTCGGGAGCGCTGGCCAGCCATGACGGGGCCGGTGGTTTCAGAGGGTGGAAATTGAATGCGAAAGCAACTTCCGCCGGTGGGTAGCGGGATGTAGTCGAGCGTGCCGCCATTGTTTTCGCACAGCTCGCGGGAGATGTACAGGCCGAGTCCGGTGCCTTCATTGCCGGTGCTGACGAAGGGCTCGAAGAGTCGTCGGGCAATTGACGGGTTCACGCCGCGGCCCTGGTCGATGATGTCCAGGGTGGCGTGGCGACTCACGTCCCGGGTGCCGCCCTGGATCAGGATGCGCGCGGGCTGTCCGGCCCGGGTGCCATAGCGCAGTGCATTGATGCACAGGTTCCAGACCACCTGATGCAGTTGCTCCGCATCAAAGCAGGCCCGGGCGTCCTCGGGCCGAATGGACAGCTCCAGTTGTGCGCGTTTCAGGTTGTGGTGCCGGCAGAATTCGTCGGCGAAGCGTTCCAGCCACGGTCGCAGGGCCAGGACCTCGATCCGGGGAGCCTGACGCCGGGACAGGTCCAGCACGTTCTGAATGACCTGGTTCATCCGGCGGCTCTGGTCCTGGATGATGCCCACCAGACGGCGGTCCGCCCGATTGAGTTCATCGGATTCCCCGAGCAGCTGGGCGGCATGACTGATGGCGCCCAGGGGGTTGCGGATCTCGTGGGCGATGCTGGCAGTGAGACGTCCCAGGGATGCGAGCTTGATGGACTGCATCTGTCTGCGCAGTTCTGCGGTGTCTTCCAGCAGGATGACGGTGCCGATGGGCTTGTCCACCCCCAGGCGGGTGAATCGTACCCGCAGTTCGGGGCTGTGCCCGTTGGCCGGGAGGGTCCGGTGACCGGCGCCGGCGGGATGTCGCAGCCACTCCTGCAGGGCACCGTAAAGTTCCGGCGCCAGGCGGCTCAGGTCGCTGGTATCGGCAGTCATCGGGTTGCCCAGCAGCAGCCAGGCGGACTCATTGATCAGGTAAACGTGCCGGTCATCATTGACCACGATCACGCCCGATTGCATGCGATCGATGATGTGGGCATTGAGTTCGGCCATGTTGGCCAGGTCCACGCTGCGGCGCTGTGCCAGGTCCTCGCTTTCCATGGCTCTGCGGGCCAGTACCAGGGCCAGCAGGGCAGTGGCGAACAGGCCGGCTCCCAGCAGGCCGGTCTGGGTGAGGGCGGAATCGCGGCCGGGTTCAAACCAGTAGCCGTGGATCTGCGCCAGCAGCAGGGCGATGGAGGCCAGCGCGGCAAAGAACAGGGCGGGGCGCCCGGGCGCCAGCAGTCCCAGGCCGGCAATGGCCGGGATTGCCAGCATGCCCAGGCCGCTGGTGACGCCTCCGCTGGTGTAGGTGAGCAGGGTGATGAGGCTGATGTCCGTGGCCGCCTGCAGGTAGATCTGCAAGGATGCCGGAAGTCGCCGTAACCGTGCGGCAATGCCGAACCCCAGGCTCAGCAGCAGATAGGTGAAGGCGAACAGCAAAAACAGGCGGGGATGGGAACTGCCGAGCGCCTGGGGGCCGGTGCCGAAGACCTCCAGGGCCGTGAGCATCCCCGCCACGAAGAAGCGATAAAGACTGAAGAGTCGCAGCGCACGCCAGACATCGCCGGCGGCGCTCCCGACGACGCCGTGCTCCGGCATCATCCGGTCCGACAGGAGAAAAGACATGCTGCCCGCATTCTGCGTGGACGTCCGGTCTCACACCACAACGCGGCTCATTCTCGTGTAGACTCTTGCGACAGGGCCAGATCCCGGTGAGACTCGGAACAGAAGGGTTTTCCGCCTTCCCACAGACTTTCCTCCTCGGGAATGTGCAGGCCGCAGTAATGACAGCGCAGCATCTTGCCGGAGGTCTTTTGCCGGAGCTTGGCGGGGTGCTCGGGGCGGGGGACGTCCGGTGTCTTGAACATGAGCCGGACCACCATGAAGAGCAGAACGATGGATGCGATCAAGAACAGGATTTGCATGGCGTGGTGATTCGATTTTGAGTGGTGTATGAGAAGGTACTACAGAACGTGTGTCGGCGGTGAGTCCGTCAGCCCCGAGGCGTCATGTCCGCCGGGGCACCCGCCGTCTCCATCCATACCTTTGATACTGTGAAACTATGAACCTTCATGAATTCCAGGCCAAGGGCCTCTTTCGCGATTATCGGATTCCGGTGCCGTCCGGTGTCTCCATCGAGGGGCTCGACGGCCTGGATGGTGCCATGAATACCCTGGGAGGCGATGCCTGGGTCGTCAAGGCCCAGGTGCATGCCGGTGGTCGCGGCAAGGCCGGTGGCGTCAGGCTGGTCCGGGGACGTGATGCACTCAAGGCCGCGGCCAAGGATCTGCTGGGCACCACCCTGGTCACCCATCAGACCGGTCCTGCCGGACTTCCCGTGAACACCCTGCTGATCGAATCCCTCACCGACATCCAGCGTGAGCTCTACCTGGGCCTGCTGGTGGACCGGGCCACCCGCCGTGTCGCCATCATGGCCTCGGCGGCGGGCGGCATGGACATCGAGGAGGTGGCCGCCAGCACCCCGGAGAAGCTGCTGACCCTGTTCGTGGATCCGGTCGCGGGCATCATGCCTTATCAGGGGCGTCGCGTCGCCTTCGCCCTGGGCCTGGAAGGCCGGCAGGTCAATGAGTTCGTGGCGCTGCTCACCCGGCTCTATACCCTGTTCATCGAAGCCGATGCCAGCCTGATCGAGATCAACCCGCTGGTGGTCACCGGAGAGGGCGGCCTGGTGGCCCTGGACGGCAAGATCAACCTGGACGACAACGCCCTCTACCGGCACCCCGCCCTGGCGGCGTTGCGGGACGCCAGCCAGGAAGATGCCCGCGAGGCCAGGGCCAGGGAGCATGAACTCAATTATGTTCGCCTGGACGGCAACATCGGTTGCATGGTCAACGGCGCGGGACTGGCCATGGCCACCATGGACCTGATCAAGCTCCACGGCGGTGAGCCGGCCAACTTCCTGGACGTGGGCGGCGGCACCACCGCGGCCCGGGTGACCGAGGCCTTCAAGCTCATCCTCTCCGACGACTCGGTCAAGGCCGTGTTCGTGAACATCTTCGGCGGCATCGTCCGCTGTGACCTGATCGCCGAGGGCATCATCGCGGCGGTCAAGGAAGTCCATGTGGGCGTGCCCGTGGTGGTACGCCTGGAAGGCACCAACGTGGAGCAGGGCCGGGCCCTGCTGGCGCAGAGTGATCTCAACATCATCGCTGCCGAAAGTTTGACCGATGGTGCCCTCAAGGTGGTGAAGGCCGCGGCCAAGGCCGCCTGACGGGCAGGGGACGAGCGGGCCGGCATGCCGGATTCAGACAGACGAAGCTGACACGGATTCTTCATGAGCATTCTCATCGACAAGCATACTCGGGTCATCTGCCAGGGGTTCACCGGCAAGCAGGGTACTTTCCACACCGAACAGGCCATGGCCTACGGCACGCGGATGGTGGGCGGCGTCACCCCGGGCAAGGGCGGACAGCGGCATCTGGGGCTGCCGGTGTTCGACACCGTGCATGACGCGGTCCGCGATACCGGGGCCAATGCCACCATGATCTATGTCCCGGCCGCCTTTGCCGCCGATGCCATCCTGGAGGCTGCGGATGCCGGGATCGAGGTCATCGTCTGTATCACCGAGGGGATTCCCGTGCTGGACATGCTTAAGGTGAAGGCCGCCCTTACCGGCAGCCGTTCCCGGCTCATCGGTCCCAACTGCCCGGGTGTCATCACCCCCGGGGCCTGCAAGATCGGCATCATGCCGGGGCATATTCATCTGCCCGGCAAGGTGGGTATCGTCTCCCGTTCCGGGACCCTCACCTACGAGGCGGTCAAGCAGACCACCGACGCGGGCCTGGGGCAGAGCACCTGTGTGGGTATCGGTGGCGATCCCATCCATGGGATGAATTTCGTCGACTGTCTGCGCCTGTTCCAGGAGGACGCGCAGACCGAGGGCATCATCATGGTGGGCGAGATCGGCGGTAGTGCCGAGGAGGAGGCCGCGGCCTTCATCCGCGATCACGTGACCAAGCCGGTGGTGGCCTATATCGCCGGTGTCACCGCGCCGCCGGGACGCCGCATGGGGCATGCCGGGGCGATCATCTCCGGTGGTCAGGGGACCGCGGATCAGAAATTCGCTGCCCTGGAGGCGGCCGGTGTCGCCGTGGTGCGTTCGCCCGCGGAGATGGGGGGGCGGCTCAAGACCCTGATGGGCTGACGGCCAAGGGTTTCCATGTTCACGGACCACCACCCCGACGGGGTGGTGGTCTCCTGTTGTCACCTGTTTTTGAATATTCGGACCATGACAGACATCCTCAAGATCGCCCTGGCGCAAATCAACCTTCTGGTGGGCGACGTGGAAGGTAATGCCGAGCGGGTGGTGGCCGCGGCCCGCGAGGCCAGGGACTGCCATGGCGCCGATCTGGTGCTGTTTCCCGAGCTGACCCTGACCGGTTATCCGCCCGAGGACCTTCTGATGCGGGGCACTTTGCTGCAACGCTCCGAGGAGGCCCTCAAGCGCATTGCCCGGGAGGTGTCCGGGATCGATGTGGTGGTCGGCCTGCCCCTGAGGGAATCGGGATCCCTCCATAACAGCGCCGCATATCTGCGTGACGGCAAGGTGCTGGCCCGTTATCACAAGCAGGTCCTGCCCAATTACAGCGTGTTCGACGAAAAGCGCTATTTCCATCCCGGCGAGGGGCCCTGCGTGGTGGAGGTCAAGGGCCTGCCGGTGGCCCTGGCCCTGTGCGAGGACATCTGGGTCTCAGAGCCGGCCCGCCGGGCCCAGTCCGCCGGTGCCCGGCTGCTGCTCAGTCTCAATGCCTCGCCCTTCCACCTGTCCAAACACGAGGAACGATTGGCGGTCCTGCGCGAGCGGGTTCATGAGAGCGGTCTGCCGGTGGTCTACCTGAACCTGGTGGGCGGCCAGGATGAACTGGTCTTCGATGGTCATTCCCTGGCCGTGGACCGGGACGGTGCATTGAAACTGAGCGCGCCCGCCTGGAAAGAGGGGATTCATACCCTGGAGGTGCATTTCGATCGTCGTGACATCAGTTTCAGCGGCGGCATCCTTGCGCCCCCGCCATCCCCCGAGGAGAGCCTGTACCAGGCCCTGGTGCTGGGGGTGCGGGATTACGTCAACAAGAACGGTTTCAGCGGCGCCCTGCTGGGCTTGTCCGGAGGCATCGACTCCGCGATCACCCTGTGCATCGCCGTGGATGCCCTGGGGGCGGAACGGGTGGAGGCGGTGATGATGCCCTATCACTATACCGCCGGGATGAGCCGGGAGGATGCCGCCGCCCAGGCACGGACTCTGGGGGTGTCCTACCGGGAGATTCCGATCGCGCCCATGGTCGAGGCCTTCATGAACGGCCTGGCGGAGGTCCTGGCCGGTCTGCCCGCAGACACCACCGAGGAGAACATCCAGGCCCGCTGTCGAGGTACCCTCCTGATGGCCATCTCCAACAAGACCGGTCGCATGCTGTTGACCACCGGTAACAAGAGCGAGATGGCGGTGGGCTATGCCACCCTCTACGGGGACATGGCCGGTGGCTTTGCCCCGCTCAAGGATGTCTCCAAGCTCTGGGTCTATCGCCTGGCCCGGTATCGTAACACCCTGGGGCCGGCCATCCCCGAGCGGGTGATCGAACGTCCGCCTTCGGCGGAACTGGCTCCCGATCAGCGGGACGAGGACAGCCTGCCCCCCTACGAGATCCTGGACGGAATCCTGGAGCGCTTCGTGGAACAGGATCAGTCCTTTACCGATATCGTTTCCGCGGGATTCGAGCCGGCCACCGTGCGCCGGGTGATGGGCCTGGTGCTGCGCAGCGAATACAAGCGCCGCCAGGCCCCGCCCGGGGTCCGGGTGACCCGCCGTGCCTTCGGCAAGGACCGGCGCTATCCCATTACCTCCAGCTATGGCCGATTGCTCAGCTAGGGCGATCCCGTGGCACCTTCTTCCCACCTCTGCAGGTAATTGCAAACCATGAAAAAGATTGAAGCCATCATCAAGCCGTTCAAACTGGAGGACGTCCGCGAGGCGCTGATGGAGATCGGCGTGACGGGATTGACCGCCACCGAGGTCAAGGGTTTCGGCCGGCAGAAGGGGCATACCGAGCTGTACCGGGGAGCCGAATACGTGGTCGATTTCATCCCCAAGGTGAAGCTGGAGATCGGTGTGGATGACAGCCTGGTGGATGCTTGCGTGGAAGCCATTCTGAAGGCGGCCAGAACCGGCAAGATCGGGGACGGCAAGATCTTCGTCACCGACATGGAGCGGGCCATCCGCATCCGCACCGGCGAGGAAAACAGCGACGCCCTGTAAGATCCGCCGTCGGGGCTGAACCTGACGGGGGAGGGCGGCACTCTCCACGGCCTTGCCGCCCTGCCGATGCCGGACTAGCGGTACGTCACCACTTCGTCCAGGCGCCGTCGATGGGAGGACTCCGGCAGTTCTGCCGGATAGCCCACGCAGAGCAGGGCCAGCGGCCGCAGGCCCTGCTCCAGTGACAATGTGTCGGCCACGGCCTGTTCATCGAACATGCCCACCCAGGTTGAGCCCATTCCCGCCGCCACCACCGCCAGCTGGGCATAGGCGGCCACGATGGTCGCGTCCTGAATGGAGAACAGGTCCCGGCCCCGTTCGCCGTACTGTTCGGCCGAGCGTTCCGCGTCGCTGCAGAAGACCAGGCAAACAGGAGCTTCGGCGATGAACTGCTGTCCGTGGGCTGCTTCCGCCAGCCCGGTCCGCAGGGTCGCATCCTTCACGCAGATGATGCGGTAGGATTGCAGGTCGCCCGCCGAAGGAGCGGTCACCGCGGTTTCAAGGATCGCGTGCAGCTTTTCCGGTTCCACCGGCATGTCGGCCTGGTAGCGACGGATGGAATGCCGGTGTCTGACGGTCTGAAAGAAATCCCACATCCTCAACCTCCCCCTGTGTCGTGTATGGATCGTCGTCCCGGAATCAGGCGCCCTGCCTCAGTCGTTCGGCCCGCTCCGGAAAATTCAGTTCCAGCACCCGCAGTGCGTCTCCGGCCAGATCGTCGAGCCGCAGCCGCCGATAGGCCTTCACCATGACCTCCAGGGCATCGGGCACCACTTCGGCGCCTTCATAATGTTCCAGTACGTAGCGGCCCCGCTGGGCCGCCGCCAGCCAGGCGCCCCGGCGCATGTAGAAGTCCGCCACATGCATCTCATGGGCGGCCAGCCGGTTTCGCAGATGAACCATGCGCTGACGCGAGTCTTCGGCGTAGCGGCTGTCGGGGAACGTACGCACCAGGGTGCCGAAATCATCGAAGGCGTTGCGCAGGGGGACCGGATCACGTCGTGCCTGATCCTGCGGAATCCAACGATTGAGGAAGCTCTGATCCCGCTCATAGTTGATCAGGCCGCGCAGATAGTAGGCATAGTCCACATGAGGATGCCGGGGATTCATCTGGATGAAGCGGTCCACGGCCGCCAGCGCCATTTCCGGCTCCTGGGCCTTGTAATAGGCGTAGGCGACCTCCAGCTGGCCCTGCTGGGCGTGACGGCCGAAGGGGAAGCGGGCTTCCAGGATCTCGTAGTACTCCACGGCCTGATCGAAATTCCCCCGGTCCAGGGCCGCCTTGGCCTCTTCGTAGAGCTGGCTGGCGGACCAGTCCCGGGTGGGATCCTGGCGCATGCCGGCGCAGCCGGAGGCCAGGACGGCGATGAGCAGGAGGGTCAAGGCTGGGCGAAGAGCTGTCATTGGGCGCTAAGACGGAAGATAATTGAAGCATTGAGTATAACCGACGGCCCCCGGCATATGACCAGAACCATCAAACTTGCGGGGGAAATCCCGCCCGAACTGGCCGGTAGGCGTCTTGACGCCGTGCTGGCCCAGATGTTCCCGGACTATTCCCGTAGCCGTATCCAGCAGTGGATCGACGAGGGTGCGGTGGAGGTGGCCGGGGAACGCCCGCGTCTGCGTCAGAAGACCTGCGGGGGAGAGTCGGTCCTGATACGGGTGTCACTGGATGACCCAGGCCGGGATGTGGCCGAGGATTTGCCGCTGGACCTGGTGCACGAGGATGATCACCTGCTGGTGATCAACAAGCCTGCCGGTCTGGTCGTGCATCCCGCCGCGGGGCATCCCCAGGGGACGCTGGTCAATGCCTTGTTGCATCATGCCCCGGAACTGGCGCATCTGCCCCGTGCCGGCATCGTGCATCGCCTGGACAAGGAGACCTCCGGGTTGCTGGTGGTGGCCCGCACCCTGGCATCCCATACGGATCTGGTGCGCCAGCTCCAGGCCCGCACCGTGGGTCGGGAGTATCTGGCCCTGGTACAGGGCGCCCTGGTGTCCGGCGGCACCGTCGAGGCTCCCATCGGCCGCCATCCGGTGGACCGCAAGCGCATGGCGGTGGTGACGGGGGGGCGGGAGGCCATCACCCATTACCGGGTGGAGGAACGCTTCACCAACCATACCCTGCTCAGGGTCAACCTGGAAACCGGACGCACCCATCAGATCCGGGTCCACATGGCCCATCTGCATCACCCCCTGGTGGGGGATCCGGTCTATGGCGGACGCCCGCGGTTCCCGGCCGGTCTGTCCGATGAGGCCATGGCAATCCTGCGGGGGTTTCGGCGTCAGGCGCTGCACGCCACCCGCCTCACCCTGGAACACCCTGACGGGTCTGGTTCCCGGCGCTGGGAAGCCTGCCTCCCGGAGGACATGGAGGCACTGCTGCAGGCCCTGCGCACCGGCTGAACCGACCCGTCACCCCGACGAGCGGGGTTTCCCTGATGTGTTCCAGGCGTTATCATTGTTCCGTTTTCGCCGAGCGCGAAAACACGTGTCAGGCAACAGAGGCTTAATTGTCGATGGACAGTTGTTGTAGGTGCATGCGTGGTGAGGCCGTGAGCGGCCGCGGACCGGCATGTGACTGCGTCCGTCGGGGCCGGCCCTTCCAGCGGTAATCCACCGCGCCCGGGCTCCCTGATGGACCGCATCGCGTCGGTCGGATCAGGGAAACCGGTATCGCATCATCCCGAAAGTGTGTTGTCATGGGCGCCATGGCGTCCCCGTGCGGGGTGAATGTCTGCCGTCTCCGGGTATCGATGGCCCCGGATCTGCCTGTTTCTCGGTCATCCCGGTCTCTCCCCATGCTGCATCGGCCCTCGAGGCCGTGTCCCAGCGTATTCTGATCGGTCTGCCGCCGCGGCAGCCAAGGAGAGAGTCATGACCCGGATCATCAAGAACATGAGCAGGCTGATGAGCCTGGCCCTCAAAACCCTGGAATCCCCGGCCCGCCGCGCCCCCGATGCCAACCCAGTGGCCGAGGCGGTGACCCGTGCCTGTCGCCATGGCGATTTCGGCAGTGCCCGGCTGAGCTTTCTCAAGCTGGCCGGTCAGTCCCAGATCCGGGTACTCCAGACCATGGATGACCGCTCCATCCGCCGCCTGACCCTGGGACTTCCCGATGCCACCCTGGCGCGCCTGTGCGCCCAGGGACCTGCCCCCCTGACTGAAACCATCGTCCGGTCCCTGCCGGAGGGCCGTCGTCGTGGCGTGTCCCTGATGTGCGAGCAGCATCGTCGCCATCAGGCCTGACCGCGGTTGTGTGAATCGCCGGTGTTTTTTCCGACTGCATGTTCCAACCGGGCCAAGGCATGGAATTGACTCATATCTACGATCTGGATGAACTGAACGAATACCTCTCCCAGGGGGATCTGTCCGCGGTGCGTGGCTGGCTGGACGAGATGCGCATACAGGACATCGCCCAGGCCCTGATGACCCTGGACGGCGAGGTCCGTCGTGATGTGTTCCGCTTGCTGCCCCCGGGGCGGCGGGCGGATGTCTTTGCCTACCTGGACCCCCATCACCAGCTTCAGCTCATCCGCCAGGTCTCCGTGGACGAGGGGCGTCATCTGTTGTCCGAGATGCTGCCGGATGACCTCACCGCCCTGCTGGAGGACCTGCCCAAGGATGAGGTCCGGCAACTGCTGCGCCTGCTGCCGTTCCGTTCCATTCGTCGTGCCCTGACCCTGTTGGGGTATCCGGAGGACAGTTGCGGTCGGCTCATGACCACAGCCGTGGTGAGCGTGCGTCCTGACTGGAGCATGGCCCGTGCCCTGGATCATCTCCGGGTGCAGGCGGGTCGCGGCGAGACGGTCAACCTGGTCTACGTCACCGATGAGGAGGGCGGATTGCTGGGCGTGCTGGCCCTCAAGCATTTCCTCAAGTCACGGGTGGATGTCCCGGTATCGGAACTCATGACCGGCCGCGTGGTGTCCATCGACGCCCATGCGCCCCAGGAAGAGGCCTTGCGGATGATGCGTCACTACGACCTCCCGGCCCTGCCGGTGGTGGGCCGGGACCGTGAACTGCTGGGTATCATCACCGTCGACGACGTGCTGGACGTGGAGCAGGAGGAGAGCACCGAGGACTTCCAGAAGATGGGGGCCGTGGGGAGCCTGCACCTGAGCCTGCGCCAGGCCCATCCCTGGCTTTTGTACCGCAAGCGGGTGGGCTGGTTGCTGATCCTGGTGGCGGTGAACATCATCGGTGGTTTCGTCATCGCCGGCTACGAGGAGGCCATCGAGGCTCTGGTGGTGCTGGTGTTCTTCCTGCCCCTGATCATCGACAGCGGCGGCAACGCCGGGGCACAGTCCGCCACCTTGATGGTCCGTGCCCTGGCTACGGGCGAGGTGCAACCCCGGGACTGGTTGCGTCTCTGGGGCAAGGAACTGGGAGTGGCCACCGCCCTGGGGGCGACCATGGCCCTGGCCGTGTCCGGTCTGGGGCTATGGCGGGGCGGCATGGAGATTGCCGTGCTGGTGTCGGTGGCGATGATGCTGGTGGTGCTGGTGGGAAGTCTGGTGGGCATGATCCTGCCCTTGCTCCTGGCCCGCCTGCGCCTGGATCCGGCCACGGCCAGTACGCCGCTGGTGACGTCCATCGCCGACGTGGCGGGCATCATGATCTATTTCGGCCTGGCGGCCACCTTGCTGGGACTCCATGGACAATGACCGATTCACTCAAGCACGCGCCTTTTTTCGAGCAAATGCGTCGACGCGACTGGGAGAGCCTGAAGACGATGCTGGCCTCCCTGCAGAACCAGGACGTGGCGGCACTGAGCCAGGCCTTGCCCGCCGAGGACTGGGTGCCGTTGATCCGGCTGCTGCCCAGGGATCGCATGGCTCATGTGTTTTCCTATCTGAGCCTGGAACAACAGGCCCGCATCCTGGCCGAGCTGAGTGATGATGAAAATGCCCGTCTGCTGACGGCTTCGTCCTACGACGACGTGGCGGAACTGCTGGAGCGTCTGCCGGAGTCGGAGTCCGCCCGTCTCATGGCCCTGTTGCCCAAGCCGCGGCGGCGGGTGGTCAAGGGCTTGCTGAATTATCCGCCCGACAGCGCGGGCCGCCTGATGACGCCCGGTTTCGTGGCCGTGCGTCCGGACTGGACCCTGGAGGCGGCACTGGCCTACCTGCGTGATCATTTCTCCCAGGGCGAGACCGTGAACGTGGTCTTCGTCACCGAGGCGGACGGTCACTTGCTGGGGGCGATCAAGCTCAAGGATCTGCTGTTCGGACCTCCCCGCCGCCGGGTGGACAGCCTGCTCAAGGAGGCGGTGGTCCGGGTGCAGACCCGGGCCGACCAGGAAGAAGCCGCCCGCCTGATTCGTCACTATGACCTGGAGGTGTTGCCGGTGGTGGATGAGCGGGAGGTCCTGGTGGGAATCATCACCGTGGACGATGCCCTGGACGTGGTGGAGGAGGAGACCACCGAGGACTTCCTGCGCATGGGCAGCGTGGGCACCATCGCTCCCGGCCTCAAGGATGCGGCCATGAGTCTGCTCTACCGCAAGCGGGTCGGGTGGCTGGTGATCCTGGTGTTCGTGAACCTGTTCAGCGGGGCGGCCATCGCGGTATTCGAGACCGCCATCGAGGCCGTGGTGGCATTGGTCTTCTTCCTGCCCCTGGTGATCGCCACCGGCGGCAACGCGGGCTCCCAGGCCTCCACCCTGATGGTCCGAGCCCTGGCCACGGGGGATGTTCAGTTGCGTGACTGGCTCGGGCTATGGGGCAAGGAGCTGTTGGTGTCCGTTGCCCTTGGGGTGACCCTGGGACTTGCCGTCTGGGGCGCCGGGATCTGGCTGGGCGGGCCGGACGTGGGGCTGGCGGTGGCCGTGGCCATGGTGCTGGTGGTGATCTTCGGCAGCATGATCGGGATGTTGCTGCCGGTGATCCTGACCCGCCTGAAGCTGGATCCGGCCACCGCCAGCGCCCCCCTGATCACGTCCATCGCGGACGTGGGGGGGATACTGGTCTATTTTTCCGTGGCGACGGCCATCCTGCAGCTGGGTTGAGGTCGGCGTCCGCCTGGCGGCGTCACATCTCCCGTCCGAAGGCGTCCTTGAACCGGGCCTTGATGTCTTCAAGGCTCGGACGATGGTTCTGCGGTCCGGTGTGTTCGATCTTGATGGCGCCCATCACCGCCGCTACCCGACCCGTGGTTTCCCAGTCCAGGCCATTCATCAATCCCCACAGCAGGCCGGCCCGGTAGGCATCGCCACACCCGGTGGGATCCTTGATCCGGGCGATGGGCGCGGCCGGGATGCGCAGGGTCTTGCCGCCGGTGTAGATCACCGAGCCTTCCCCGCCCTTGGTGATGATCAGGGCCTCCACCTGGGCCGCCAGTTCCTCGGGGTTCCAGCCGGTGCGCTCACTCATCAGCTGGGCCTCGTAGTCGTTCAGGGTCACGTAGGTAGCCTGTTTGACGAACCGACGCAGGTCCACCCCGTCGAACATGGGCATGCCCTGGCCCGGATCGAAAATGAAGGGAATGCCGGCTTCGGCAAACTGTTCCGCATGCTGGATCATGCCGTCCCGGCCGTCGGGAGAGACGATACCCAGGGTGACGCCCTCAGCGTCGCTGACCTTGTTGAGGTGAGCGTCATTCATGGCGCCGGGGTGAAAGGCGGTGATCTGATTGTCGTCCTGGTCGGTGGTGATGAAGGCCTGGCCGGTAAAGTGTTCGGGAATCATGCGGATGTGCCGGCGGGAGATGTCGCATTCATCCATCCACTGGGCGTAGGGCTCGAAATCCGCGCCCACCGTCGCCATGGGCAGGGGATCACCCCCCAGCAGTTTGAGATTGTAGGCAATGTTGCCCGCGCAGCCGCCGAACTCCCGACGCATGTCCGGTACCAGGAAGGAGACGTTGATCATGTGCACCTTGTCCGGAAGAATGTGGTTCTTGAACCGGTCGGAGAAGACCATGATGGTATCAAATGCATAGGAACCGCAGATCAAGGCAGACATCGGAACTCCTCTGGGTGACGGGTATGAGGACATGGGGGAATCCCTGTCCGGATGGGCTAGCATGATAGTGATCCGGACCGGTGATTGCGAACCTCCACGGATCTGATGGTCTGAAATGAGATTCGTTTGATCGAAAGATTGTCGATTTCCTGCTAAAAGAATAGCTCTGCAACCATCAAGACACGGGGTATCGTTGTCATGACCAGTACAGCGTGTGCAGTGGCGGGCCGTGACCGCCATCAGTCTCTGGGCGAGGAGATCGCCAACAGTATCAGCCACGGGGTGGCCCTGGCGGCGGCTTTGGTGGGCATGCCGTTTCTGCTGATGGAAGCGGTGCGCATCGGCAGCCCGGGATTTATTGTCGGCGTCAGCATCTTTTCCGCCACCATGGTATTGTTGTATCTGGCCTCCACCCTCTATCACGCCTTGCCCCATGGGCAGGGCAAGCGGGTGTTCAAGATCCTGGACCACTCGGCCATCTATCTGCTGATTGCCGGGACCTACACACCCTTCACCCTGGGTGTGCTCAGTGGTCCCTGGGGCTGGACCCTGTTCGGTCTGGTGTGGGGGTTGGCGGCCCTGGGGGTGTTTCTCAAGTCCCTCAATGGCCTGTCCCATCCCATCCTGTCCACCGGGCTGTACCTGCTCATGGGCTGGCTGGTGCTGATCGCCATCGTGCCGCTCTACCAGTTGATGGCGCCGGCGGGGCTGATCTGGCTGGTGGCCGGCGGCCTGGCCTATACCGGCGGTGTGGTGTTCTATGCCCTGGACCATCGTCTGCCCTACGGGCATTTCATCTGGCATCTGTTCGTGGTGGCCGGGACGGTCTGCCACTACTTTGCCGTGCTCTGGTACGGGGCCGGGGTTGCCGCCTGAGCCTTGTGGGGGGGCGGTCAGTGTGGGCAGTGAAGGTCCGTGGCCGGTGACGGAGCGCATTCCCCGGAGGGCGCGGGGTGGGGCCGTGCCACCGTGTCCCGGGTCCGCCGGTAGAGTGGCTCACCGGGTGCCAGTCGCAGGGCGCATGCCGCGGCCTCCTGGGCCGCCGGCCCGCAACCGAGGGCATGCAGCACGTGGGCCAGGTTGTTCCAGCCCGCGTGGGAGGTTGGATCGCGGGTGACAAGCGCCCTCAGGGCCCGTTCCGCGCCCTCCAGATCCTCCTGGGCATAGCGGGCATTGCCCAAGCCGATCCAGCCCACCGGATGTTCGGGCCAGGCCCGGGTGGCGGTGAGATAGGCCCCGGCGGCGGCTTCCAGTCGGCCGGTACGCTCCAGGTCATTCGCGGCCCGCAGCCAACTCAGTGGCGTGGCGGTGGCGGGAAGCTGATCCGGTGGCTGAGCCAGAAAGGCCCAGTATCCGGCGCGGCGCCAGGTGCGCTCGAAGCGGCGCAGGGTATTCACATGGCGTTCGATGGTGCCCGAGCGCAGTATCACGATGCCCTCGTCCAGGTCGTAACCGATGACCACGGCATAGTGCCAGTAGGGCGCCAGGTTCAGTCCCAGATTCTGAAACACCACTACCGGATGCCCGGCCGCCAGCTCCCGTAGCAGGGCCTCCATGCGGGGCGGTAGCGGCCATGCCACCAGCTCCCTGGCCCGAGTGGCCGCCAGCATCTCAGTCTGCAGGCTGCCCTGGCGTGCGGGCAGATAGACCTCGCTCACCAGCGCTTGCGGCGTGATCTCGATGCCCTGGACATTAAGCACCGTGGCCAGGGCGGCGGGACCGCACTGATAGAGATCCTGGGGATGAAACGGGGTATCTTCCAGCTCCACCTGCCGGGGCAGGTCGCCGGGTGGATCGCCGAGCAGGGCGGGGGCCTGCAACCGGGTGGCACAACCCGAGAGCAGCAGGCCGGTCAGGATAATCAGCAGGGCCACGGGGAGCACCCAAGCCCCCCCGTGGCTCCGGCACGGATGGCCGGTGGCGGGAATCAATTCACCGGGCGGACGAAGGGGAACACGTCCGTGGCGCCGATGGCATCGGTGATGATGAAGACGATGAAAATGAGCACCACCACGCCCAGGACGCTGGCGGCCCCGGCCGGGAGTTCCTCCAGTCGCTCATTGAGCTGGCGTACCTCCTCGTCGGTCATGCGGGCGATGCGCTCGGCGGCTTCCTCATTGCTGACTCCCAGGCGCGCCAGTTGCTGTTGTACATCCGCCCTTTCCAGGCTGGAGAGCAGTTGCGCCCGGTCCACCAGTCCCTGTTCCGTCTGGATCAGACGATCGGTTCCCACCATGCCGGCATGAAGGGGGCTGGTGACGGCGGCCAGCAGCGACAAGATGCACAGCAGGGTCAGCAGGCGTCTGATCAGGGGGTGTCGGGTCATGGAGAAGCCTCGTGGTGATGTGAATGTGGACACGATTTCATTATCCTGCCCCCGCAACCGCCAGGTCAACCAGGGGAATGTTTCAGGTCGGGGCGAGGCGGTCGAGGCGCTGATGCGTTAATATGACAGGCTTCCCGGGCCTTGTGTCCGCCAGGGTCCCCTCACCCCATGAAACGGGCCTCATCCAAGGAAATCTTCGGCTGGGCGATGTTCGACTTCGCCAATCAGGCCTATACCCTGCTGATCATCACGGTGATCTTCGGGGACCTGTTCACCCGGGTGATCGTGGGGGATGCCCATTCGGACTACCGGCTCGGCAACCTGCTGTGGAGTATCGCCCTGGCGGTCAGTTATCTGCTGGTGGTGCTGTCCGGGCCGGTGGCGGGGGCCATCATGGACTTTTCCGCCGCCCGCAAGCGCTTTTTGTTCGCCAGTTATGTGCTCACCGTGGTCTCCACCTCCCTGCTGTATTTCGTCGCGCCCGGTTACATCTGGCTGGGCATGGCGCTGATCGTGGTATCCAATTTTGCCTATGCCATCGGCGAATCCTTCATCGCCAGTTTCCTGCCGGAGCTGGGGCCTCGCGAGGAGTTGGGCTGGATCTCGGGGTTTGGCTGGGCGCTGGGCTATGTGGGCGGACTGGTGGCCACCGCCTTCGCCCTGGTGGCCCTGGGCGAGGTCAGCGAGGAAAACTTCGAGCGTATCCGCTGGGTGGGGCCATTTGCCGCCGTGTTCTTCCTGGTGGCGGCCATTCCTACCTTCCTGTGGCTGCGGGAACGGGGACGGGCCAGGCGTCTGCCGGGGTTGCGTCAGTACGTGGGTATCGGCTTTCGGCGGGTGAGGGCGACGCTCGGGGATCTCGCCCATTACCGCGATCTCACCATCCTCATGGTGTCGGTATTCTTCGCCATGGCCGGTATCTACATCATCATTTCCTTTACCTTCATCTATGGCGCCCAGGTGATCCAGTGGGATGAAAAGGTCCGGGTCTGGATGTTCATCACCGTCCAGCTCACGGCGGCGGCCGGTGCGCTGGCCTTCGGGTTTCTGCAGGACCGGGTGGGGGCCCGGCGCACCTATGTGGCTACCCTGAGCCTTTGGGTTGTCGCCGTGACCCTGATCTTCGCCACGCCCTGGCTGGGGCGTTTTCTTGACTTTGAAGCCCAGTATGTCTTCCTGGTGGTGGGGAGTGTGGCGGGACTGTGCCTGGGTTCCACCCAGTCGGCGGGGCGTGCCCTGGTGGGGGTGCTGTCGCCCCGGTCGCGGGCGGCGGAATTCTTCGGTTTCTGGGGGCTCTCCGGCAAGCTGGCGGCCATTGTCGGCCTGCTGGGGCTGGGGTTTCTGCAGGTCCTGTTCGGGCTACATCTGTCGATCCTGTTCTGCGCCCTGTTGTTCGGGCTGGCGCTGCTGGTGGCCCTGAGGCTGGATGAGACGCGGGGGCGACGGGTGGCCGAGGCCCGGGAGTCCCGTCGCGGATAACATCGGAAACTTCTATTGCCGTAACATCCTGTTATCATCTCCCTCCCCGAAACGCCCGTGTCAATATTCCGGAATCCCAACCCATGATTGTGACTGTCGTCTATCCCGGGACTTTCGATCCCATTACCAACGGCCATGCCGATATCGTGCGTCGTGCCTGCCGGATGTTCGACAGGGTGCTGGTGGCGGTGGCGGCCAATCCCAGCAAGCGGCCGGTTTTTACCCTGGATGAGCGGGTGGCGCTGGCGCGCACCGTACTGGCGGACATGGGCGACAAGGTGGAAGTGAAGGGCTTTTCCGGCCTGCTGGCGGAGTTCGCCGCCGCCAACGATTCGCGGGTTCTGCTGCGGGGATTGCGTGCCGTGTCCGATTTCGAGCACGAATTCCAGCTGGCCAGCATGAACCGTCACCTGTCCCCGGACCTGGAGACCGTGTTCCTGACGCCGGCGGAGGAATATGCCTTCATATCCTCAAGTCTCGTGCGGGAAGTTGCCATGCTGGGCGGCGATGTTTCACACTTCGTTGCCGATAGCGTCAAGGCTGCGTTGATTGATCGCTTGCGCTAAACTGTGCGGTCAAGCGCTGAACGCCATATATAACTATATGTGATTGAGTTTGAAGAGGAAAGTGCATTATGGCCCTGATGATTACCGATGAATGCATCAACTGCGACGTGTGTGAGCCGGAGTGCCCCAACGGCGCGATTTCCCCGGGCGATGAGATCTACGTGATCGACCCGGCGCTGTGCACCGAGTGCGTGGGCCACTTTGATGCACCCCAGTGCGTGGAGGTCTGCCCGGTGGACTGCATTCCCCTGGACCCGGACAACCAGGAGACTCAGGACGAACTCATGGCCAAGTTCAAGCGCATCACCGGCGCGGCTTGATCAAGCCGGAAGTTCCTTGATACGACAAGGGGACCCCCCGGGTCCCCTTGTCGTATCCGCGTCGTATCCACGCATCATCCTTGCCCTGTCATTGCCTTTTCTTCCCCGGGCGCCGGGGCGTGCTCAGCGCTCCTGACAGTGCGGGCAGTAGAACGTCGATCGCTGTCCCACCACCACCTGCCGAATTGCCGTGCCGCAACGCAGGCAGGGTAGCCCCGCCCGGCCATAGACCCGCAACTGCTGGCTGAAATAGCCGTGGCTGCCGTCCTCGTGCACGAAGTCCCTGAGCGTGGTGCCTCCCTGTTCAATGGATGCCGTCAGCACGGCACGGATCGCCTCCACCAGTCTGAAGGCCTCGGCCCGGGTGATCCGCCCCGCGGCCCGACGGGGACGGATGCCCGCCAGGAACAGGGATTCGGAGGCATAGATGTTGCCCACCCCCACCACTACATGGCTGTCCATGATCAGGCTCTTGATGGCGGTTCGACGCCGGCGCGTTTGCCGGTGGAGGTAGTCGCCGTCAAACTGATCCCCCAGGGGTTCCGGCCCCAGTTCCGCCAGCAGGGGGTGGGGACCTTCCCGGGGATCGAAGCAGAGCAGCGCGCCGAAACGACGGGGGTCATGGAGGCGCAGGGTCTTGCCCGAGTCCAGCGCCAGATCCACATGGTCATGGAGACGGGGAGGGCTGTCATTCTCGACGATGCGAAGGCTGCCGGACATGCCCAGGTGCACGAGCAGGGTGATGTCGCCGCAATCCAGCAGCAGGTACTTGCCGCGTCGGTCCACGCCGTGGATACGTCGCTCAAGGATCTGCCGTGGGAGACTATCCGGTATCGGCCAGCGCAGGCGGGGCTGGCGCACGACCACGCCGGTGATCCGGCGACCGGTGAGGTGGGGCTCGATCCCGCGCCGGGTGGTTTCCACCTCCGGCAGTTCAGGCATACAGGCCTTCGATCTCCACCAGCAGGTCATCCCGGCAAATGTCGCCGCGCAGGTAGACGGCCGGCGCCTGATCGCCCAGGGTCGCCTCCAGGCGGGCCTTGACGGCAGCGGTATCTTCCGCGTGGCGGACGTAGACCTTGAGCATGGACAGGTCGCCCGGGTCGCCGACCCGGTTGCTGATGTCCTCGCCGGCCGAGCGGATCAGCGCGCGCAGGTTTTCGATGATCTCGTCCAGCTGGGTGAGGACATCCGTGTGCAGGGTCTCGTGACCGACGATGCTGGCGGTGCCGGAGATGTAAAGATGGGCCCGGTCGGGCCAGCGCTTGAGGGTGGCGCGAGAGAAGGAGGGGCTTTTGGGCCCGTAGCGGCGCGGGTAATGGAAGGCGCTCACCTGGCGAGGGTTCTCGATCTGTACCCCTGGCTCGCGCCCCGCCAGGAAATAGACCAGCAGGCCCGGTGCCGTGGTGCCGATGGCGGTGGCCGCGGGCAACTCCCCTTCCGTCAGCGGTACCCGTTCCAGGGCGCGGTGCCGTCCCAGGCAGAAGGCCTGGTAGCGATCCAGTCCTTCCGCTTCCTGGTGCAGGTTCGGGAAGTAGTTCCAGATCCGCAGCAGGTGGGGAAAGCCCCGGCCGCGGTGAAAGGCCAGCAGGCGGTCATAGGCATGCTCGGCGGCCTGGTTCATGTCGTGGTTGAAATCCGCTTCGTTCAGCAGGATCCACCCGAACAGGACCTTGTCGGTCCGGCTGTAGCCCACGCCGTCCTCGAAACCGGCGGCAACCGGTTCATCCGCCAGCCACAGCTCCGGTGGTACGGGCTCGACCAGGGGGGGTAGGGCCACGGTCAGTTCCATGGGGCGTGCGGGGTCCGCGCGGTTTTCCCGGCCGAAGCGGATCAGGGCAAGGCAGCAGGGATCCTGCGGCGGAACTTGCGCTTCGTGCTGGAAACGAATGGTCAGGGGTCTGGAAAGGGGGTTTTGCGCCATGGAGCTATGTTATCGGATCATCCGGCTTCGTCGTATCATGAATTCCATGAAAAGGCCCGCGCGGATACCCGGGGTGCTCGTGTCGACGCCGTCCGACACGATCCGGCGGGTGTGCGCATGAGGCCCTGGAACAGGCAACTTGCAGGGCATCCGGGAACTTTACCATTTTCGGCCCCGGGATGTGTTTCGGCGTGTGCCGTTATGGATGCAGCGGTCGTGATTCTGTTCTAAAAGACACCACAAGCCCTGCTCCCGTCAGAGGAGAAGGCGAATCAACCGAGGAGGAGAAGAACATGTCCAGTCTGCGTCAGTTACGTCAGGGTATGAGTGAGGCCTGGGACAGTCTGCTGGAGGGGTGGCAGCGGCTCTACGGTCGCGCCGCTGGTGCCATTACCCGCTTCAGTGTCGGGGAGCGCGGCAGTCGGGGAGGGGAGGCCGAAGATCGGGACGAGCATGAACTCATGGCCCGCAGCGTGGGCTGGGGGGTCATGGCCGCCGAGGTATTCGATGACGACGACAAGGTGGTGGTGCGCCTGGAGGCCCCGGGCATGGAAAAGGCCGCCTTCGACATTCAGGTGATCGACGACCATCTGGTGATCCGCGGCGAGAAGAGCGTGCAGAAGGAGCATACCCACGGGCGCTACCACATCGCCGAGTGCGCCTACGGCCGTTTTGAACGGGCCATTCCCCTGCCTGGCCCGGTGGAAACGGATCAGGCCAGGGCTTCCTACGAGCATGGGGTGCTGCGCATCGAGCTGCCGCGTCTTTCGGTCCGGGTGGGGCGTCGTATCCCGGTGAACGTGGGGTAGGTCGCCTTGGAACAGATTCCGGCCCCCATGGGGGAGGTGATCGAACTGCGGCAGGTGCTGCACGAGTCCGGCGTGCCCCTGTTGCGGGTCCTGATCAGGGACGGCGGGCGCTACACCCATCTGGACCTGGATCCGGCCACGGCGGATCGCTGGGGCCGTGTGATGCAGGTCTGGGCCCGGGAGACGGTGGAGCGGTTGGGCGAGCATCCGGCGGAAGAATAGGAAAATGCACGAGGCCCGGATGTCGGGCCTCGTGCACAGGACCTCGCCGGGGCGAGGCCATCAGCCAGGTCGTGCCGGGTACTACTTGATCTTGGCTTCCTTGTACATCACATGCTGACGCACGACGGGATCAAACTTCTTGATCTCCATCTTGTCGGGCATGTTGCGCTTGTTCTTGGTGGTGGTGTAGAAGTGGCCGGTTCCGGCGCTGGACACCAGGCGGATCTTTTCGCGAACACCTTTTGCCATGGTTGCGTCTCCTTAGACCTTTTCGCCGCGGGCGCGCAGCTCGGCGAGGACCGCATCGATCCCCTTCTTGTCAATGATGCGCATGCCCTTGCTGCTGGTCCGGAGCTTGACGAAGCGATTTTCGCTCTCGACCCAGAAGCGGTGTTCATGCAGATTGGGAAGGAAGCGACGCTTGGTCTTGTTGTGGGCGTGGGATACGTTGAACCCAGACACTGGACGCTTACCCGTAATTTGACAGACTCGGGCCATTGGATATTCTCCGGAAAAACCAGGCTGATTTGAATAAAGCCGGGAACGATAGCAGAAGGGGGGGGAAGTCTCAAGCCTGAAGGCGGGTCCCTTCCCTGTGCCCCGGCATGCCTTTATAGTCGCCTCCCATGGATATCGTCTACATTCGCGACCTCAGGGTCAAAACCACGGTCGGCATCTTCGACTGGGAACAAAGCATCCAGCAGACCGTGCGTCTGGACCTGGAACTGGGCTGCGATATCCGCAAGGGCGCGCACAGTGACCACATCGAGGATGTGCTGAATTATAAGGAAGTGGCCAAGCGGGTGATCGAACTGGTGGAAGGCAATCAACGCCGGCTGGTGGAGGCCATGGCCGAGGATATCGCCGGGATGATCATGAGGGAATTTTCCGTGCCCTGGCTCCGGCTCACCCTGGGCAAGCCCGGGGCGGTGCGGGGGGCCTCGGAAGTGGGCGTCACCATCGAGCGGGGTGCGCGGAACTGATGCGGCGTCGGGCTTACATCAGTATCGGTACCAATGTGGATCGAGAGCGCCATGTCAGGGCCGCGGTGGATGAACTCAGGACCGCCTTCGGCCCGGTGGACGTTTCTCCGGTGTACGAGACGGGGTCCGTCGGGTTTGCCGGGCGTGCGTTCTATAACCTGGCGGCGGCGGTGGATACCCCATTGCCACCGGCCTCGCTGGTGGCCTGCTTCAAGGCCATCGAGGACCGGTATGGTCGTCAGCGGGGCGGAGATCCCTATTCGGACCGCACCCTGGATCTGGATCTTCTGCTGCTGGGGGACTGCATTCTGGAATCCGGGCGTCTGCACCTGCCCCGGCGGGAAATCACCCGCCATGCCTTCGTGCTCAGACCGCTGGCGGACCTGGCCCCTGATCTGGAGCACCCGGTATTGAAGCAGACCATGGCGGTGCTCTGGGCCGGGTTCGATGATCCCGATCAGTGGCTAAGGCCGGTGGATTTTCCCTGGTAGCCGCCACCCACCGGCGACCTATTGCGCCGTGGTGCGTCCGCCGTCCACCGCGATCACCTGCCCGGTGATGTAATCCGCGTCACGGATCAGGAACAGGGCGGTGCGGGCGATGTCGTCCGGGCCGCCTTCCCGCTTGAGGGCGGTGCGCTGGATCATCTCCTCATGGCTGGCCGCGTTTTCCTCCGCCTCGGGCCACAGGATCGCTCCCGGTGCAATCCCGTTCACCCGAACCCGGGGTCCCAGTTCCCGCGCCAGCGACTGGGTGAGCAGCCAGAGTCCGGCCTTGGCTGCGCAGTACACCGGATAGTCCTTGAGCGGGCGCAGGGCATGGATGTCGACGATGTTGATGATGCAGCCGCCCCGCTCCGTCAGGGCCGGCGCCAGGGCCTGGGACAGGAACAGGGGGGCCTTCAGGTTGGTACCCATGAGATCGTCCCACTGGGCCTCGGTGATGCCGCCCAGCGGGGTGGGGTAGAAGGTGGAGGCATTGTTGATCAGCACGTCCAGGCCACCGAAGGCCGCAACCGCCTCCCGGGCCAGTCGCTCCGGTGCGCCCGGTTCCAGCAATTCTCCCCCCACCAGTCTCACGGAGTTCGGCCGCCGGGCTTCCAGCGCCTTTTGAAGGGCGAGGGCATCGTCGCTGGAACGCCGATAATGGATGACCAGATTCATGCCCTGGGCGTGCAGGCGGCGCGCCATGCAGGCGCCGATGCGCCGGGCGCCGCCGGTGATGAGCACGGTTTTGCCTTGAAGTGACGGTGTCTCTTGTTCCACGCTGCTTCCTTTTGCCTGTGTGATGATCCGGCGCCATGAGGGGGCGGCCGCGGTATCCGTGTGGCCCCTCTCGTGGTCGGGTTAAGTTAACCTAACCCTCCTGTCCGACTTTATCAAAAGCTTCGACGATGCCGCTGACCAAGGATTCCCGACTGCCTTCACCCGCGCCCGAGGCCCTGGCCCTGAGTGAGCGCCTGTTGCAGAGGATGCGGCACGAGAGTCGCGCCACCGGGAACTGGCTGTCTTTTCATCGCTACATGGAACTGGCCCTGTACGCCCCCGGCCTGGGTTATTACGCGGCGGGCAGCCACAAGCTGGGCGCGGCCGGGGACTTTGTCACCGCGCCGGAGATCTCCCCCCTGTTCGGTGATTGCATGGCCCGTCAGTGCGCCCAGGTACTGGACGCCCTGGGGGGTGGGGAGATCCTGGAGTTCGGGGCCGGTACCGGCCGGTTGGCGGCCCAGGTGCTGGACACCCTGGCGGGGATGGACGCACTGCCGGACCGTTACCTGATCCTGGAGACCAGTCCGGATTTGCGGGAGCGTCAGCAGGCCGCCCTGTCCACCTTGCCGCGGGCATTGTCGAGCCGGGTCCGCTGGCTGGATGCCATGCCCGAGCCCGCCGGCTTCCGGGGGGTGATGCTGGCC
This sequence comes from Ectothiorhodospira sp. PHS-1, assembly GCF_000225005.1. NCBI lineage: Bacteria > Pseudomonadati > Pseudomonadota > Gammaproteobacteria > Chromatiales > Ectothiorhodospiraceae > Ectothiorhodospira > Ectothiorhodospira sp. PHS-1. The sequence continues at coordinate 104,002 of NZ_AGBG01000003.1, forward strand.
AACGAGGTGCTCGACGCCATGCCGGTGGAGCTGTTCGTCTGGCGCAAGGACGGGGTGCTGCGCCGTGGGGTGAGGGTGTCGGCCTCGGGTCTGGAATGGGCCGACCGGCCCGCCGATGCCCGGCTGGCGCGGCAGGTGAGGTCACTGTACCAGGGGGTGGACGAGTCCTGGGGGGAGGGGTATCTGTCGGAATTCAACCCGGGGTTGGCCCCCTGGCTGGCGGCGGTGTCCGGGGCCATGGCGGCCGGGGTGCTGCTGCTGGTGGACTACGGTTATCCCCGACGGGAGTATTACAGTGCCGAGCGCCGTCAGGGCACCCTGATCGCCCATTACCGCCATCGCATGCTGGAGCACCCCTTGCTGTGGCCGGGGTTGATGGACATCACCGCCAACGTGGACTTCTCGGCGGTGGCCGAGGCCGGTGCCGCGGCGGATCTGTCCTTGCTGGGCTACACCAGCCAGGCCTGGTTTCTGTTCGGCACGGGACTGGAGGCGGCCTTTCAGGCCCGTTGCTCCGAGGATCTCAAGACCCAACTGACGCTGGCCTCCCAGGTGCGCAGGCTCACCCTGCCGGGAGAGATGGGGGAACGGTTTCAGGTCATGGCCCTGGGCCGGGGGGTGGAGATGCCCCTGATGGGGTTTGCCCTGCAGGATCTGAGTCACCGCCTCTGACCCGGACGATTCAGGGATCGCCGGCGGCCTGGGCCTCGTGGGCCTGCTTGAGTTCGGTCAGTGCCGCGATGCGCAACCGGCGCAGCGCCTGGGTGATGGCCTGTCCCTTGAGGCCCTGGGCCACCAGTTCCCGGGCCTGGATGTCCAGGCAGCGGGCATGGGCCCGGCGGACATAGTCGGCCTGAGGGTAGGGCCGTTCCTCGAACCCGGTCCGGCCCCGGTAATCGGCCTCGCAGGCCAGCAGGACCCCTTCCACGCGCTCGGGTCGACGATAGGCGTCCAGTCCTTCCAGGGTCTTGGCCAGGGTGTCCGGGCGCAGCTCGAAGACCCGGTGCATGTGGCCGTGATAGCCGGCCACCAGTCGGGCCAGTTCCCGGTAGCGGTTGGGGATGCGGTAGCGGTCACAGAGCTGGTCGATCAGCACCACACCCCGTTGCTCATGGCCATGGTGGCTGGGCAGGATGTCTCGGGGGGTGTTGCCCTTGCCCAGGTCATGGGTGAGGGCGGCGAATCGTACCACCGGGTCCCCGGACAGCCGCTCGGCCTGGTCCAGCACCATGAAGGTATGGACACCGGTATCCACCTCCGGGTGATGTCGGGGGGGCTGGGGGACGCCGTAGAGACGCTCCAGTTCGGGGAACAGCACGGCCAGCGCGCCGCATTCCCGCAGTACCTGGAAGAACCGGGAGGGGCCGGGGCCCGCCAGTGCCCGTTCCGTCTCCTGCCAGACCCGTTCCGGCACCAGGGCATCCACCTCGCCGGCGGCCACCATGCGGCGCATCAGATCCATGGTCTCGGGCGCGACGGTAAAGCCCATGGGGCCGAGGCGGGCAGCGAAGCGGGCCACCCGCAGGATACGGACCGGATCCTCGGCAAAGGCCGGGGAGACATGGCGTAGCCGTCGTGCCTGAAGGTCCGCCTGACCGCCGAAGGGGTCGATGAGCCGGCCCTGGTCATCCTGGGCCATGGCATTGATGGTCAGATCCCGCCGTTCAAGATCCTCTTCCAGGGTGACATCCGGCGCCGCATGGACCTCGAATCCCCGGTAACCGGGGGCGGTCTTGCGCTCGGTACGGGCCAGGGCATGTTCTTCGTGGGTCCGCGGGTGCAGGAAGACGGGGAAATCCCGCCCCACCTGCCGGTAACCCCCGGCCAGCATCTCCTCCACCGTGGCGCCCACGACCACCCAGTCCCGCTCCCGCACCGGCAGTCCCAACAGGGCATCCCGGATCGCGCCGCCGACCAGATAGATGTCCATGGTCAGCGCGGCCCGCTGCGCAGGCGCTGCAGCCGGGCATGGCGTTCCCGATCACCCAGGTAACCAGGGACGATGGCCTCGATGGCGGTGGGGCAGCCGCCGCCGCCGCGGCAGACGCTGTCCCGACTCATGGAATGGTAGTTATCCAGGCTGAAGGGCTTGCCGGGGACGTATTCCATGATCCGGGCCTGCCACAGGGACAGACCCTCCGACAGGCCCAGGATCAGGCGGCGGCGGGCCATGACCTGGGCGGTATAGCTCACCAGCTCCTTCAGGGTGTAGACGGAGGGGCCGCACAGCTCGATGCGCTGGCCCCAGGTGCCACGGTCTTCCAGGGCATCGACAAAGTGCTGTGCCACGTCACCCACGTAGACCGGCGCGAAGCGGGCGTCGGGGCAGGCCAGGGGCAGGACGGGACTCAGCCGCAACAGGCCGGCGAAACGGTTGAAGAAGCTGTCCGTGGGGCCGAAGATCACCGAGGGCCGGAAGCTGGTGACCCGCACGTTGCCCGCCATGGTATGGACGATATTTTCCGCTTCGCCCTTGGTGCGCAGATAGTGGCTGGGGCCGCTGGCCGCGTCCGCATTCAGGGCGCTCATGTGCAGCAGGCGCTTCACCCCGGCCTCCCGGGCGCATTCAATCACCTTGCGGGCCAGATCCACATGGGCATGACGGAAGCCGCTGCCGTCCCGTCCCCGTTCGTTCAGGATGCCCACCAGGTTGATGACCCCGTCGCAGTCGCTGAAATGCTGCCGCAGGACCCGCGGGTCGTGGCAGTCCGCCTCCACCAGTCGTACCCCGGGGACCACCAGGAGATGCCGGTGACGGCTGACATGGCGGGTGATGACCTTGACCTGGCGGCCGCCGCCGGCCAGTCGTGCCACGACGTGGGTACCCACGAAGCCGGTGCCCCCCAGGACACATATCGTCCGGATGTTCATTGTTCGAATTGTCCTATATGACGAATGCATGCAAGCGCCGTCGAGTGCTGTGATCTGGATTGTGCCCGTGCCGGACATGGGGTGGACCCGCCGGGGACACTATTCCCCTTGCCGATGTCCAACCCGTGAATGCCCGGAACAGGCCCCGTTGATCCTGCAAACAAGCTCCTGTTCCAGGGCTGAATATACTATTGTATGCGCCCTCTGCATCCAAAGGAGTTCCCCCAGTGCCCCTGAGTTCCGTCAATCCCGCCAACGGTTCCGTGCTGCACGTGTTCGAGACCTGGGACCGGCCGCGCATTGACAAGGCCTTGAGTCAGGCCGCCCGCATCGTCCCCGAGTGGCGCGAGATCCCAATGGATCAGCGTGCCGGACTGGTGCGTCAGGCCGCCCATGTGCTGCGTCATCGCCGGGATCATTTTGCCGTCATGATGACCCAGGAAATGGGCAAGCTGGTGACCGAGTCCCGGGCCGAGGTCGACCGCTGCGCCCTGGTCTGCGACTACTATGCCGATCATGCCGCCGAATTTCTGGCTGATGAACCCATGGCCGCCGGTGAACTCGACGCCCGGGTGGTATTCCAGCCCCTGGGCACCATTCTGGGCGTGATGCCCTGGAACTTCCCCTTCTGGCAGGTGTTCCGGTTTGCCGCGCCGGCGCTGATGGCGGGCAACACGGTGTTGCTCAAGCATGCCTCCAACGTACCCCGCTGCGCCCTGGCCATTGAAGAGGTCTTTCGCGACGCCGGATTCCCCGCGGGCGCCTTCCAGACCCTGATGATCACCTCGGATGAGGTGGGCCGCGTGATCGAGGACCGTCGCGTCCACGGCGTCACCCTGACCGGCAGCGAGGCCGCCGGGCGGGCCGTGGCCGCCGTCGCCGGCGGCGTGCTCAAGCCCTGTGTCCTGGAGTTGGGCGGGTCCGATCCCTTCGTGGTGCTGGAAGACGCCGACCTGGACCGGGCGGTGGAGCAGGCGGTGGTGTCCCGTTATCGCAACGCGGGCCAGAGTTGCATTGCCGCCAAGCGTTTCATCCTGGTGCCCCAGGTGGTGGACGGTTTCCTGTCCCGGCTCAAGGACGCGGTGGCGGCGATTCGTCCGGGAGATCCGATGAAGGAGGACTCCGGCATCGCTCCCATGGCCAGAACGGATCTGCGTGATGAGTTGCACCAGCAGGTGCGGGATTCCATTGCCGAAGGCGCGATCCCCGTCATGGGCTGTGAGCCGCTGCCGGGCAAGGGGGCCTGGTATGCCCCCTCCATCCTGGATCGGGTGGTGCCCGGTACCCGGGCCTATGACGAGGAGATCTTCGGGCCGGTGGCCTGCATCCTGCGGGCGGAGGACGAAGACGACGCCCTGCGTCTGGCCAACGACACCCGTTTCGGTCTGGGGGGCAGCGTATGGACCCGTGACGTTGCCCGGGGGGAGGCGTTTGCCCGTGGTCTGGCCTGCGGCAGTGCCTTCGTCAATGCCATGGTGAAGAGCGATCCGCGTCTGCCCTTCGGCGGCATCAAGGATTCCGGCTTTGGCCGGGAACTGGCCCGTCCCGGCATTCGCACCTTCATGAACGCCAAGACCCTGGTCATTCGCTGATCCGTGTCTGAGCCCGCGCCATGGATGTGACCGATCTGGTGGGTGATGCCATCCAGACCTATGGCTACTGGGCCCTGGGTCTGTTCCTGATTGTGCTGGCCCCGGAAGCCCTCATGCCCTTCGCCGGCTTCCTGGCCCATGAGGGCATGCTGGGACTCTGGTGGGCGGTGCTGGCGGGAAGTCTGGGTGGCACCCTGGGCTCCACGCTGATTTACCTGGTGGCGCGCCGGGTGGGTGAGGCCCGGGTCCGCGTCATGTTGCGGCGTCGCGGCCGCTGGCTGCTGGTGCGGGAGTCGGATCTGGACGGGGTGCTGGCGATCTATGGTCGGCACGGTACCTGGATCGTGGCGGGCGGCCGCCTGATTCCCACCGTGCGCAGCCTGGTGTCCATCCCCGCCGGCCTGCTGCCCATGCCCCTGGCCCGTTTCGTGGGTCTGACCTTCCTGGGCACCTTCGCCTGGAATACGGTACTGGCACTGACCGGCTATGCCCTGGGCGCCAAGTGGAGTCTGCTGGAGCCCTACCTGGGCTTCTATGGTTCCCTGGTCTTCGTGCTAGTGTTGGCGGTTGTCGCCATTTTCATGGCCCGGCGTCTGGGAGAGGTCTGGCGTGACAGTGGCGGGTGACCGATGGGGGGCAAATGAGGACAGGACTGAATGATCAAGATGTGGCGGCGCATCGGGGCCGGGCTTTGTGCCCTGCTGGTCGTGCTTTCGGGTGCTGCCAGCGCGGCCGGGTTACCCGATGATGCTTCGGTGCTTTCCGCCGCACATCAGGGGATGGTGATTTCCGACATCCGTTTTGAAGGCCGGCGCATCACAAGGGAGTCCGTACTGCTGCAGGAAATCGTGCTCGGGGCCGGGGATGTCCTGGATGTCCGTCAACTGGAGCGTGACCGTCAGGCCATCATGAACCTGGGGCTGTTCAAGTCCGTGACGACCCGGACCGAGGAGGAGGGCGGCGAGGTCCGGGTGACCTATCTGCTGGAGGAAAAGTACTATCTTTTCCCCCTGCCGCGACTGAGTCGGACCTCCGACGGGGATCTGCGTTTTGGGGGCGAACTGCGTTTTGACAACCTGTTGGGACTCAATCAGGAATTGCGCATCCTGGCCGAGTGGGAGGATGCCGGTAATGACACCACCGAAGAGGAGTCCCGCACCCTGAGCGTGGACTATGACATTCCCCGGCTACCCTGGACCGCCTGGGGGCTGGGTATTTCACTCAAGGATCAGTACACCCTGGAATCCGAGTCCGACGACGGCGAATACGGGGCGCATCGGGAAGATGCCCGCCAAGTGGGGCTCTCCATCAGTCGCTGGCTGGATCGCCGCGGCCCCAGTGCCGGCTGGCGGGCGGGTTTGGGCGTTAGCTGGGACAGCCGGCGCTATCGCGCCCGGGAGGAAGGCGTGCCCATCCCCCGGGACGGCGAGGACGTGAGCTGGTCGGGCAGTCTGACCTTTTCCGAGGTCAACGACCTAGGGGTGAGACGGGAGGGGGTCGCCTATGGAGCGCGGTTTTCCTGGGGTAGCGACGTCCTCGGGGCCGGGCGCTCCCATCAGCGTCTGGATCTGTTCTATCGCGCCTATCGCCCCCTGCGTGATGACCCCCTGACCGCCAACTTGAATTATCAGGCCCGTTTCGGCATTGCCAGCGGCACGCCTTTCGGTGACGAGGCCTATGCCCTGGGAGGCGGCGGCAATCTGCGAGGCTATCCCCGGGACTACCGGGAAGGCGACGTATTCATGCTGTTGAACGTGGAGTATCTGCGACCGGTCATGGGCAATACCGCACTGCGCGGCGTGGGCTTCATGGACCTGGGCGGTGTCTGGGCGCGGGACGATATCGATCTCTCGGACATCCATGGCAGTGCGGGCCTTGGCATGCGCGTCAACCTGCGCTGGTTCGTGCGGACCCATCTGCGCCTGGATTATGGCTATGCCTTCACCACCGGCGAGACCCGGGTCTATGCCGGTACCAGCCATACCTTCTGAGCGACGGGGTGATTGCCGTGACGGGATTCAAGCGCCCTGAATCGGTGCTGGTGGTGGTCCATGCCCGGGACGGGCAGGTACTCATGCTGCGCCGCCGTCGGCCCGATGACTTCTGGCAGTCCGTCACCGGTAGCCTGGACTGGGGGGAGACGCCCCTCCAGGCCGCTTGCCGCGAGCTGGAGGAAGAAACCGGTTTGCCTGCGGACGGGCTGAAGGATCACCATCATCAGGTCCGCTTCCCCATCGTCCCTCCCTGGCGGTCGCGCTACGCCCCCGACGCGGAGGACAACCTGGAGCACCGGTTCAGCCTGCCCCTGGCGGCCCCGGTCCCGATCCGCCTGAACCCGACCGAGCATCTGGAATTCTGCTGGTTGCCCCGGGCCGAGGCGGCCCGTCTGGCCACCTCATGGAGCAATGCCCGGGCGATCCTGGAGGTCGTCCCCGCACTGCCCGGCGCGTGAAGGTCCCCGCAAAGACGGCCAAGGCTTTGCGGTGCATCGGTGCCGCTATTCCAGTATCCTTTTCGCCCCGTCTTTTTCGAACGAACCAGACAACGAGACTTCACATGGCCGGACATAGTAAGTGGGCGAATATCCAGCATCGCAAGAATGCCCAGGACGCCAAGCGCGGCAAGCTCTTCACCAAGCTCATCAAGGAGATCACCGTGGCCGCCCGCATGGGCGGGTCCGATCCGGCCACCAACCCCCGGTTGCGCCTGGCGGTGGACAAGGCCCTGGACGCCAACATGACCAAGGACACCATCGAGCGGGCCACCAAGCGGGGTGCCGGTGAGCTGGAGGGCGTCAACTACGAGGAGTTGCGCTACGAGGGCTACGGCCCGGGCGGTGTCGCCATCATGGTGGATTGCATGACCGACAACCGCAATCGCACCGTCTCCGAAGTGCGCCACGCCTTCAGCAAGTGCGGCGGCAACCTGGGTACCGACGGTTCGGTGGCCTACCTGTTCGAGAAGACCGGCATCCTCAGCTATCCCGCCGGCAGCGACGAGGAGCGGGTCATGGAAGCCGCCCTGGAGGCCGGTGCCCATGACGTGCTGGTGAGCGATGACGGTGCCATCGACGTGCTGACCAGCCCCGAGGACTACGACGCCGTGCGCGACGCCATGACCGAAGTCGGCCTCAAGCCCGAGCGCAGCGAAGTCACCATGCGCGCCGCCACCGGCAGCAGCGTGGATGACACGGACACGGCCAAGGCCCTGCTCAAGCTGCTGGACATGCTGGATGATCTGGACGACGTGCAGAACGTCTACACCAACGCCGACTTCCCCGACGAGGTCATGCAGGCCCTGTGACGGCACCTATTCGCATCCTGGGGATCGACCCGGGCTCGGTGGTGACCGGCTACGGCATCGTCGATACCGATGGCCGTCGCAGCACCCACGTGGACAGCGGCTGCATCCGGGTCAGGGGCGAGGATCTGCCCACCCGATTGGGCCATATCCTGACCGCGGTCACCGAACTGGTGGGCCGCCACCAGCCCCAGGTGATGGCCATTGAACAGGTCTTCGTCTCCCGCAACGCCGCCTCCGCCCTCAAGCTGGGGCAGGCACGGGGTGCGGCCATCTGCGCGGCGGTGCAGGGCGGGTTGTCCGTGGCCGAGTATGCCCCCCGCTCCATCAAGCAGGCGGTGGTCGGGACCGGCGCCGCCGACAAGACCCAGATGCAGCACATGGTCACCATGATCCTGGGGCTGACCGCCAAGCCCGCCGCCGATGCCGCCGATGCCCTGGCGGTGGCCCTGTGCCACGCCCACACCCAGGCCACCCTGTCCCGCTTGCCGGCGGGGTATGTGAGGAGATCCCGATGATCGGACGACTGCGCGGCGTGCTGATCCACAAACAGCCGCCCCATCTGATGCTGGACGTGCAGGGCGTGGGCTACGAGCTGGAGGCCCCCTTGTCCACCTTCTACGACCTGCCGGCGGAAGGAACCGAGGTGACCTTGCATACCCATCTGCATGTGCGCGAGGATGCCCATGTCCTCTACGGTTTTGCCGGTGCCCAGGAGCGGGCCCTGTTTCGCAGCCTGATCCGGGTCAACGGCGTCGGCGCCAAGATGGCCCTGGCCATCCTCTCGGGCATGACCACCGAGGCCTTCAGCCGCTGCGTGATGGACAATGACATCACCCAGCTCACCCGCCTGCCGGGTATTGGCCGCAAGACGGCGGAACGGCTGGTGATCGAGATGCGTGACCGGGTGGCGGCGCTGGGGGAGGGGGCATTCCTGCCCGGTGTGACCGGCGGCGGCGCGCCGGCGCGTCCGGCGGACCCGGTCTCCGACGCGGTGGCGGCCCTTATCTCCCTGGGCTACAAGCCCCAGGAGGCCAGCCGTCTGGTCAGTCTGGTGGAAGAGGAGGCCCGTACCAGCGAAGAGCTGATCCGGCTGGCCCTCAAGTCCACCCTCAACAAGTAGTGATGTGACATGTCCGAGCGCATCATCAGTGCCGACACCACCCCCGACGATGAAACCCTGGAACGCTCCATCCGTCCCCAGCGTCTGGCGGACTACGTGGGTCAGCCGGTGGCCCGGGAACAGATGGAGATCTTCATCTCCGCCGCCCGTGCCCGCGGCGAGGCCCTGGACCATGTGCTGATCTTCGGTCCGCCGGGGCTGGGCAAGACCACGCTGTCCCATATCATCGCCCAGGAACTGGGGGTGAACATGCGCCAGACCTCCGGCCCGGTGCTGGAGCGTCCGGGGGACCTGGCGGCCCTGCTCACCAATCTGGAACCCCATGACGTGCTGTTCGTGGACGAGATCCACCGGCTCTCCCCCGTGGTGGAGGAAGTGCTGTACCCGGCCCTGGAAGATTTCCAGCTGGACATCGTCATCGGTGAAGGCCCGGCGGCGCGCTCCATCAAGCTGGACCTGCCCCCGTTCACCTTGGTGGGCGCCACCACCCGCGCCGGCCTGCTCACTTCGCCCCTGCGGGACCGGTTCGGTATCGTCCAGCGCCTGGAGTTCTATTCCACCGAAGACCTGGCCCACATCGTGCGTCGTTCCGCCCGCATCCTGAGGGCTGAGCTGGATGGGGAGGGGGCCGTGGAGATCGCCCGGCGTGCCCGTGGTACCCCCCGAATTGCCAATCGTCTGCTGCGGCGCGTCAGGGACTATGCGCAGATCAAGGCTAATGGCATTATCAGCGCCCAAGTGGCGGATCGTGCCCTGAACCTGTTGGACGTGGACGCCCATGGCTTTGATGCCCAGGACCGGCGGCTGTTGCTGTCGGTGATCGAGAAATTCGACGGTGGCCCGGTGGGGCTGGACAGCCTGGCGGCAGCCCTGGGAGAGGAGCGGGGGACGATCGAGGACGTGATCGAGCCCTATCTGATCCAGCAGGGCTTCCTCATGCGCACCACCCGCGGCCGCATGGCCACCAGTCACGCCTATCGGCACTTTGGTTTGCGAGTGCCCACGGCCCTGGAGGCCCGGGTCGCCCAGCCGGATCTGTTTGCGCCCGCCTCCACCGGGGCGGACCCAAACCCTGAAACCCCCAAACTGTGACCGATCTCCGTGTCTGACACCGCCCCATCCCCCACCATGAGCCCCGTTTTTATCTGGCCCGTCCGTGTCTATTACGAAGACACCGATGCCGGTGGCGTGGTGTTCTATGCCAACTACCTCAAGTACATGGAGCGTGCCCGTACCGAATGGCTGCGTCATCTGGGGATCGGCCAGGAACGGCTGCGCCGGGAGCAGGGGGTGATCTTCGCCGTGCGTGCCGCCTCCCTGGAGTATCTGCGCCCGGCGGTACTCGACGACTTGCTGCATGTCACCGCCCGGGTGACGGATCGGCGTCGGGCCAGCCTGGTAATCGAGCACGAAATCCGGCGCCATGACGGGGCCGGCACACCGGAACTGTTGAACCGCGGCGAGGTCAAGATAGCCTGTCTTGATGCCGGGAAATTTATGCCTCGCCCCATCCCCGCCCTGATCGTGGACGCCATGACCGCCGGAGACTCTGAGCAGTGAGTGTCGACCTTTCCCTGTACCGCCTGATTCTGGACGCCAGCCTCATCGTCCAGTTGGTGATGCTGATCCTGGTGCTGGCCTCGGTGTTCTCGTGGATGATCATCGTCCTCAAGTGGCGGGTGCTGCGGGAGGCCCGCCGGGTGGCGGACGAGTTCGAGGAGCGTTTCTGGTCCGGCGTGGATTTGACCCACCTGTATGACGGCATCCGGCGCAAGACGGAGGTCTCCGGGTTGGAGCACGTGTTTGCCGCCGGATTCAAGGAATTCCTGCGGGGGCGCAAGCAGCTGCGCGATCCCGCCGCCGGCGTGCTGGTGACCGGCGGCACCGAGCGATCCATGCGGGTGGCCATCTCCCGGGAAGGCGATGAACTGGAGTCCTACCTGAACGCCCTGGCCACGGTGGGTTCCACCAGCCCCTATATCGGCCTGTTCGGCACGGTATGGGGCATCATGCACGCCTTCATGGGGCTTTCCGGTGCCCAGCAGGCAACCCTGGCCATGGTCGCCCCCGGCATTGCCGAGGCCCTGATCGCCACCGCCCTGGGCCTGTTTGCCGCCATCCCGGCGGTGATTGCCTACAACAGTTTCTCCTCGGACATCGATCGTCTGGTGGCCCGTTACGACAACTTCGCCGAGGAATTGGCCACCCTGCTGCAGCGTCAGGTGGGTGGCCGCGACCGGGACGAGGTGGAAGCATGAGCGTGCCATCCCCGAGTTCGGTGTACGTGATCAGCTGGGGGCCGCCATGGCGGTAACTTCCCGTCGCGCGGGACGGCGTCGCTCCATGTCGCAGATCAACGTGGTGCCCTTCATCGACGTGATGTTGGTGCTGCTGATCATCTTCATGGTCACCGCGCCCCTGCAGCAGCAGGGCGTGGAGGTGGACCTGCCGGAGGCTGACGCCCAGCCGCTGCAGGACGAGAAGAGTCAGCGGGAGGCCATCGTGGTCACCGTCACCCGCGACGGACAGCTGAGCCTCAACCAGGGCCCCCAGGTGGGGGTCTCCCTGGACCGGGATGAATTGCGGGGGATCGTGGCCGATCTGCTGGCACAACATCCGGGCACCCAGGTTTATGTGCGGGGAGACCGTTTCGTGGACTACGGCCGGGTGGTGGACGCCATGGTCAGTGTCCAGTCCGCCGGTGCCCAGCGGGTGGGACTGATCACCGATCCGCCCGATCTCTCGGCCAGGGACCGCTGATGTCATGTGGTGGTTGCTGCGCCGTCATTATGGTTTGTTCGGGGGCATCCTCGGCATCCATCTTCTGTTGTTCGTATTGCTGGGGCTGAACATTCATTTCAAGTCCCGTGACGAGGCCGGGGCCATGCAGGCCAATCCGGAGGCCGCGATGGAAGTCATTGAGGCCGTGGCGGTGGATGGTCGCACCTTCGACCGCATCGAACAGCAGCAGAGGGATACCGAGCAGCGCGCCCGAGCCGAGGCGGAACGCCAGCGCCAGGAGGCCCTGCGGCGGGAACAGGAAGAACGGCAACGCCAGGCGGAAGCCGAGCGTCGGCGCCAGGAGCAGGTCCGGCAGGCGGAGGAGCAACGCCGCGCCGAGGAGCAGCGGCGGGCTGAAGAGGCGCGTCGCCAGGAAGAAGCCCGACGGCAGGAAGCGGAACGTCAGCGTCGTGCCGAGGAACAGCGCAAGGCGGAAGAGCAGCGCCGTGCCGAGGAGCAACGCAAGGCGGAAGAACAGCGCCGTGCCGAGGAACAACGCAAGGCGGAAGAGCAGCGTCGCGCCGAGGAACAGCGCAGGGCCGAAGAGGCACGTCAGCAACGGCTGGCGGAAGAGCGCGCCGCCGAGGAGCGTCGTCGTCAGGAGGCCGCGGCCGCCGAACAGCGCCGCCTGCAGGCGGAAGAGACCGCCCGGCGCCAGGCCGCCATCCGGCAGGACCAGCAGAATGCCTATGTGGCCGCCATTCGCAGTGCCGTGGAAAGCCGCTGGCATCGCTCGGCCGGTCATCAGTCCGGTTACCGGGCCGTGGTTTTCATTCGCCAGGCGCCGGGGGGGTACCTGCACGAGGTCCGGGTGGAACAATGCACGGGTGACCGGGCCTTCTGCGACTCCGTGGAACGGGCGGTGCGCCTGGCCGAGCCTCTGCCCAGTCCGCCCAGTCCCGATGTCTTTGCCCGCGAGATCCGATTCACCTTCGAGCCCGCCTGAACGGGGGCCATGAGATACCGGTCATGATTCAGATCCGACACGTCATCCTTCTGCTGTTGCTCGGCCTCCCTCTGATGGGGCAGGCGGCCCTCGAGATCCGCATCACCCAGGGCGTGGAGGGGGCCATGCCCATCGCCGTGGTGCCCTTCGGCTGGCAGGGCGAGGCCCAGGCCCCCGAGGACCTGGCCGCCATCATCGGCGCCAATCTCCACCGTAGCGGCCGCTTTGCCCCGGTGGAGCGGCAGACCATGCCCCAACGGCCCACCCGTGCCGATGAACTGGACTTCCCGGCCTGGCGCGGTCAGGGCAGTAATTACGTGGTCATCGGTCGCCTGCAGCCCACCGGTGCAGACCGTTTTGCCGTTCAGTTCCAACTCTTCGACGTGGCCGGCGGGCGTCAGCTGACCGGCTACAGCATCCCGGTGGAACGGGCCGACCTGCGTCGGGCCGCCCACATGATCAGCGACATCATCTTCGAGCGCCTGACCGGTGAGCGTGGCGCGTTCGATACCCGGGTGGCCTATGTGAGCGTCACGGGGCAGGGCAGTGAGCGTCGCTTTGCCCTCCAGGTGGCCGACGCGGACGGCCATCATCCTCGTACCATCTTCCGGTCCGCCCAGCCCATCCTGTCGCCGGCCTGGTCGCCGGACGGTCGCCGGATTGCCTATGTATCCTTTGAGAACGGTCGTTCCGAGGTCTTCGTGCAGAACGTGGACGGCGGTGACCGCACCCGCCTGGCCGCCTTCGAGGGCATCAACAGTGCCCCGTCCTGGTCGCCGGACGGCCGACGTCTGGCGCTGACCCTGTCCAGGGACGGGGCGCCGGACGTCTATGTGATGAACCTCGCCGACCGCTCGGTCAGCCGGGTCACCCAGAGTCGATCCATCGACACCGAACCGGCCTGGATGCCCGATGGCCGCTCCCTGGTCTTCACCTCGGACCGGGCCGGCCAGCCCCAGCTCTATGAAGTGCCGGTCACCGGCGGTCAGCCCCGGCGCCTGAGCTTTGAAGGCCGCTACAACGGCGGCGCCAGCATTTCCCCGGACGGACGCCGGGTGGCCATGGTGCATGGCGTCGGTGGCGGTTTTCGCATCGCCATCCTGGACCGCCAGACCCGTCAGTTTCGGGTGCTGACCGATGGCCGTGCCGACGAAGCCCCGAGTTTTGCCCCCAACGGCAGCATGATCATCTACGCCACTTCCGAGCGTGGCCGGGGTGTCCTTGCCGCGGTCAGTGCGGATGGCCGGGTCCATCAGCGCCTGGTGTTGCAGGAAGGTGAGGTGCGTGAACCCGCCTGGTCGCCGTTCCGGGAGTGAGTCGAGTCAGACCTGATGTTGCAGTACTCCTTGATCCCCAGGGATCAAGGCCCATAACCCAAACGATACCCCGAGGATCACCTCAATGCGCAGTTCCCATGTCATTAGCCGTTCCCTGCTGTTCGTCCTGATGGCCATCGTTCTCCTGACCCTGGGCGCCTGTGCCTCGGTGGACAAGACCGCGACCACCGACCCGGTGTTGGTGGGTGACGTTTACGACGATGGTCGCATCCAGGGCGACCGTCACTCGGGGGTCGAAACCAGCCCCCTGGGTCGTGATGGTCGCCTGACGGCCGATGCCCTGTCCGACCCCTCCAGCCCCCTGTCCCAGCGGGTGATCTATTTTGAATTCGACCGTGACGACGTCCGCGCCGATTTTGTGGACGTGGTGGCGGCTCACGGCGCCTACCTGGCCCGTCACCCCCAGGCCCGCATCCGTCTGGAAGGTCATACCGACGAGCGTGGTACCCGTGAATACAACCTGGGTCTGGGTGAGCGTCGCGCCCAGTCCGTGCGCCGCATGATGCTGTTGCAGGGGGCTTCCAGTGACCAGATCCAGGTGATCAGCTATGGTGAAGAGATGCCCGCCGCCATGGGCAGCAACGAACAGGCCTGGCAGCAGAACCGCCGGGTGGAATTGATCTATGAGGGCCACCGTAGATGAAGATAACGATGACCGCTGTTCTGGTCGCAACGGCGCTGCTTGCAGCGCCGTTTTCCTCCGTTCACGCCCAGAGCCGTGCCCAGGCCGCGGCTCTGGAGGAGCGCATGCAGCAGCTTGACGCCCGTCTGGAGCGTCTGGAACGGCTGCTGGAAAGCGAGGCCCTGGTGGAACTGATGCGCAAGGTGGACGGGATGGACCGGGATGTCAGGGAGCTTCGGGGCGAATCCGAAACCCTGCGTCATGAGTTGGAAGGGCTGCGGACCCGTCAACGGGATCTGTATCTGGACGTGGATGGACGCCTGGAAAACCTGGAGCGGGGTGGGGCTTCCGCACCGACACCCACCTCCGGGGCGACGCCCGCCACATTACCGGATGGGCCTGCCGCTGCCGTGACTCCGGAGGCTGGCGATAGCGCGGCCTTCGGCGAAGCGATCGTCGGCGTCGACAGCGATCCCGCGTCGGAGCAGGCGGTTTATCAAGCCGCCTTCGAACTGCTCAGACAAGGTCGGTATGAGCCGTCGATCACCGCCTTTCGCGGTTTTCTGGAGCGTTTCCCCAATGGCAGCCTGGCATCCAATGCCCAGTACTGGATCGCCGAGGCCTATTATGTGACCCGTGACTTTCCCCGCGCCCTGACGGAGTTCAAACGGGTGAACGAGCGTTATCCGGGCAGCAACAAGCAGGCAGACGCCCTGCTCAAGCAGGGTTTCACCCACTATGAGCTGGAGCAATGGGCTGAGGCCCGGCGGGCACTTACCCAGGTCCGGGATCAGAACCCCAACAGTTCGGTGGCCCGGCTGGCGGAACAGCGGTTGCGGCGCATGAACGAGGAAGGGCGTCCGTGACCGCGTCGGGTCGATTGCGCATCACCGAAATCTTTCTCTCCCTGCAGGGGGAGTCCCGCAGCGTGGGTTGGCCCACGGTCTTCGTGCGCCTGACCGGCTGCCCCCTGCGCTGCGGCTATTGCGATACCGCCTATGCCTTCACCGGTGGCGCCTGGATGACCCTGACGCAGATCCTGGAGCAGGTGGCGTGTTACGGCGTGCGCCATGTCTGCGTGACCGGAGGCGAACCCCTGGCCCAGCCGGATTGCCTGCCCCTGCTCACTGCCCTGTGTGATGCCGGGTACGAGGTCTCCCTGGAGACCAGCGGTGCGCTGGATCTTGCCCTGGTGGACCCCCGGGTCATCAAGGTCATGGACCTCAAGACCCTGGCCTCCGGTGAGTCCGGGCGCAACCGCTGGGAGAATTTGCAGTGCCTTGGCCCGGCGGACCAGATCAAGTTTGTCCTCTGCGACCGTGCCGACTATGAGTGGGCACGGGACAGTCTCCAGGCCCACGACCTGGCAGCCCGGGCGGAGATCCTGTTTTCCCCTGTGCACGGTCGCCTGTCGCCCCGCGACCTGGCGGAATGGATCCTGGCGGACCGCCTGCCGGTCCGTTTCCAGATCCAGCTCCATAAATGGTTGTGGGATGATGCCAGGGGGCGCTGAAGCCCCCCGGAATCCGACATCCCCGATAATGAACACCGTCATTCCCGGTAAGTCGCTTCGTCATTCCCGATAAGTAGCCTCGTCATTTCCGATAAGTAACTTCGTCATTCCCGCGAAAGCGGGAATCCAGAATTTCGGAGAAAACCACCCATGAATAACGCAGTCGTCCTGCTCTCCGGCGGCATGGACTCCGCCACCGTCCTGGCCCTGGCCAGGGCCGAGGGCTTTACCTGCCACTGCCTCAGCTTCCGCTACGGCCAGCGCCACAGCGCCGAACTGGCGGCGGCAGTGGAACTGGCCCACGCCCTGGGCGCAACGGATCACCGGGTGGTGGATCTGAACCTGGGCCTGTTCGGTGGCTCCGCCCTTACGGATGAAACCATCCAGGTCCCGGACCAGCTCTCCGACGGCATCCCCGTCACCTATGTCCCGGCCCGCAACACCGTGTTTCTCGCCGTGGCCCTGGCCTGGGCGGAGGTACTCAAGGCCCGGGATCTGTTCATCGGCGTCAACGCGGTGGATTATTCCGGCTACCCGGACTGCCGCCCTGAGTTCATTCAGGCCTTCGAGACCATGGCCAACCTGGCCACCAAGGCCGGCGTGGAAGGGGATCGCATCCGCATCCGCACGCCTCTCATCGACCTGAGCAAGGCCGAGATCATCCGCCGGGGCGTGGCCACGGGCGTGGACTTCTCCCGTACCGTTTCCTGTTACAGCGCCGACGCCGAGGGACGCGCCTGCGGCACCTGCGATGCCTGCCGCCTGCGGGCCAAGGGCTTCGCCGACGCCGGCATCCCCGACATGACCCGCTACCGCTCCTGAAATCGACGGCCTCCACACCAGGAAAACTGATCCGGACATACAAAACACTGAATGTCCCGGTCAGCGGCCTGTTGCACAATGACGCCGATATGACAAGAATCCAGTCGGCCGTCCGATTCGGAACAAGACCGACCCGTCGCCAAAGGCAAGCCCGGTCACCGGGCTGACAGCCGGACCGGGGCAGCACACCCGGCCCCAGGAGGAGATCCATGCTGTTCGAGAGCTTTCCCACCGCCGCCGCCGCCGTACTGGCCTCCATCTTCGTCCTCGCCTTCATCCTCGGCGCGGTGGCCAACAAGACGAATTTCTGCACCATGGGCGCCGTCTCCGACTGGGTGAACATGGGGGACACCGGGCGCATGAAATCCTGGTTTCTGGCCATGACCGTCGCCATGCTGGGGGTGATCCTGTTCGAGGCCTTCGGGCTCATCAGCGCGGACGGGGCCTTCCCCCCCTACCGCTCATCCCAGCTGGCCTGGGTGGAGCACCTGCTGGGCGGCCTGATGTTCGGCATCGGCATGACCCTGGCCAGCGGTTGCGGCAACAAGACCCTGGTGCGTATCGGTGGCGGCAACATCAAGTCCATCATGGTGTTGATGATCATCGCCCTGATCGCCTACTTCATGATCAACCCCTTCCCGGGGACCGCCCACACCTTATATTCACTGCTGTTCTATCCCTGGACCAATCCCATGAGCATCGGTCTGTGGTCCCAGCAGGACCTGGGCTCCCTGGTGGCCGGCAATGAGCATGGCGCCGTGGCACGGCTCGTCATCGGGCTGGTGATCGGCGCCGCCGCCCTGTTCCTGATCTTCCGCAAGGCGGATTTCCGGGGCAGCTTCGATCACATCCTGGGTGGTCTCGTGGTGGGCCTGGTGGTGGTGGGGGCCTGGTATGTCACCAGCACGGTCCAGATCGACGACGGCATGGACGGTCGGCACAGTCTCCAGGCCTATGTCCAGGACTGGGACTTCCTGGCCGATGACCCGGACGGCCGTCCCGGCGAGGCGGCCCCCTGGGCCAGCCAGTCCTTCACCTTCATCAACCCCATGGGGCAGACCCTGCGCTATGTGGGGAGCGGTTTCGACACCAGTCTTTTATACATCGGTGTCATCGCCCTCGTGGGCGTGATCGTGGGTTCCTTCTTCTGGGCCATGGTCTCCGGCGCCTTCCGGGTGGAATGGTTTGCCTCGGTGAGGGATTTCTTCAACCACCTCATCGGCGCCGTCCTGATGGCCTTTGGCGGCGTCCTGGCCATGGGTTGCACCATCGGTCAGGGTGTCACCGGCATCTCCACCCTGGCCCTGGGTGGTTTTCTCACCTTTGGCGCCATCGTCCTTGGCGCGGCCATGACCATGAAGATCCAGTACTACAAGATGCTCTACGAGGACGAAGCCACCTTCTTCAAGGCTTTCGTCACCGGCCTGGTGGATCTGCGCCTGCTGCCCGCCCGGCTCAGAAAGCTGGAGGCTCTGTAACCGTTATTTTTTCCGCCCTTCTCCCTACTGAGGGAGAAGGGACGGGGATGAGGGGAGGGCGCCCGATCCTGAAAAAAAACTTGCACTCCCTGAAAAATCCAGTAACATACCTGCCCTTTCCAGGGGTAACCAACATATCCCTGGATATCTCTCCCCTCAGTGGGTCGTTAGCTCAGTTGGTAGAGCAGGAGACTTTTAATCTCTTGGTCGTAGGTTCGAATCCTACACGACCCACCATTCAAATCAGCGCCTTGCCCTAATTCTCCGTTTTCACGGGTTCTCGCCCTTTACTCCCGTGTGCCCCCTGGGCTCCTAAGCAAGTCAGTTACCCTGGCCACCATAATTTCGATGGCAAAACGCGCTCAGACGCTGATGCCAGTCAAAAAGCCTTGGTGTTGCGTAGACTAATTCCTGGAAAAACCTGGCAAGGCGTTCAGGATTTTCTTCGTATTCGTGATTGATGGCGTTTCTGAGTTCGCGCAACTCTTTCCATGTCTGGGCGGATTCAATGATTTCCAGTTTTTCCATGTAGAGCAAAACGGCGGTGAAGGGCTCGGTTCTTTGCTCTTCTTCAATGGCGACAGCACGCATGGTTTTGCCAAGGTGCTCTTGAAAATCACTGAAACGGACTCGGAAGGCAGCCAGTGTCTCGTGGTTTTCCTGGGTCAGGTCATCCCAGCAAACAATGGGCATCAAGACGCTGCTTTGTTGAAGAGAGTATGTCAGATAGACCTGCATGCGCCGCAGGTGGTCGAGTTTTTTCCATATCAGTTCAATGTGCCGGGTCACAAGCTCAACCCTTCATTTTTTGCAATGCTGCCAATCGGGGTGTTGTCTTCAAACTCCCGTACTATGAGATCGACGGGGATATCCAGTATTTCTTCCAGTTCTATCTTGCAGCGCAGCTCGCTATACAGTGGATGCGGGTCCGTTTCAACGTAGAGATCCAGGTCACCCCCTTTCCTGGAATCATCCAGGCGAGAACCGAATAACCAGATGCGGGCATTCCGGCCCAGATGACGCCTTATATTTTCCGCGATGGTGTCGGCTTGTTCGCTGGTCAATCGCATGATTTTTTGGATTTGCTTCGTGTCTTGGCCTCACTATAGTGTAGAAATCGTCTTTGAACCATCCGCTCGAACTGGATGCGCCATAACGGAGGATTTCCATGCTCAAGCCACGTCTGCTTGCCCTGTCCGGCAGTGCCCGCCGGGACTCCCTGAACCGCAAGGTGCTGGCCGTGATGGCGCGCGGCGCCGAGGCGGCGGGGGCCGAGGTCCGGGTGGTGAGTCTGGGCGATTATCCCTTGCCCCTCTATGACGGCGACCTGGAAGACTCCCAGGGGTTGCCCGACAATGCCGCCCGGCTGCAGCAGCTGTTCGCCGATCATGACGGCCTGCTGCTGGCCTCCCCCGAGTACAACGGCTTCTTCACCCCTCTGCTCAAGAATGCCCTGGACTGGGTGTCCCGCCCCTTGCCGGATGGCTCCGGTCGGCCGGGGACGGTCCATGTGCGGGGTAAGCCCGCCGGCATCACTGCGGCATCTCCGGGCGGTCTGGGTGGTATCCGTTCCCTGCAGCATACCCGTCAGTATCTGGCCAACCTGGGGTTTCTCGTGGTCCCCGAGCAGATGGGGGTGAGTCAGGCGGACAAGGCATTCACCGACGCCGGTGAGCTCAGGGACGAGGGCGTTCGCAAGGCGGTGGAGGGGGTGGGGGCCGCGGTGGCCCGTCTGGCCATGGCCGTCAGGGGGGACTGACCAAGCTCAGCCAGGCTTGCCATTCCCGCATCAGATCGGGGCTTGCCGCGCACACCGCGGAGCGGGGGCGCAGGTCCAATGTGTCGGATGCCGGTCCCGTCAGGGTGGCAAGGCAGCCGCCGGCCTCGCTGAGGATGAGCTGTCCGGCGGCGTAGTCCCACAGGTTCTGTCGGCCGTGGACGTAGACCGCAAAGCGTCCCGCGGCCACCCAGCACCAATCCAGGGCGATGGAGCCGATGGAGCGCTGGGAGGCGTAGGGCGGGGTATTGGCCAGCCGGGTGGCCAGTGCCTTGGGCAGGCGCTTGAAATCCACGCCGGCCAGGGCTTCTCGCAAGGGCGGCGTGTCGTCGGGGTCCAGCCTCAGGGGGGCGCCGTTGAGTTGCGCGCCGGCGCCTCGTTGGGCGGAAAAGGTTTCGTTGCGGCAGGGGTCGTGGACCACGCCGAAGACCGGTTGGCCGTGCTCCAGCAGGGCCAGGCTGGTGGCATAGGCCGGCAGGCCCATTCTGAAGTTGCTGGTGCCGTCCAGCGGATCCAGTACCCAGACCGGGCGATCCTCGGCCAGGGCCGCCTGCTGTTGCTCCGGGGACATCTCTTCCCCCAGGAATCCGGTTTCGGGGTAGTGCCGTTCCAGCCAGGACTGCAGGCCATGCTGAATGTCCAGGTCCACCTGGGTCACCCAGGAGCCGTCACGCTTGCGGGTGGCGGCGCGGGTTCGTTCCGCCAGGGTCAGGCCGACCTGGTCGTGTACGGCCTGGATGATGGATTCGGGGTCAATGGTCAGTGGCATGTCGGTCGGGTATCTCCCGGAGCGGTCGGCCTGGGCCTGCCGGCTCCCGTGATGAACGCAGGCGCCAGTGTAGCCCAGACGGGTTGAGGGACTGTTAAGATAATGCCAGTTCCAATCCCGGGAGTGGGTCCGGATGCCCGCCGCCATCCAGATTGCCGATCTCAGCAAGCGTTTCGGTGCCACCCAGGCCCTGGCCGGTGTGGATCTGTGCGTACCGGAAGGTACGGTCCTCGGGCTGCTTGGTCCCAATGGCGCCGGCAAGACCACCTTGGTGCGCATCCTTGCCACCCTTTTGCAGGCCGATGCCGGCGAAGCCAGGGTAGGGGGCTTTGACGTGCGCACCCAGGCCCATCAGGTTCGGGAACTCATCGGTCTCACCGGGCAGTATGCCTCGGTGGACGAGAAACTCACCGGCCGGGAAAACATCATCCTTATTGCCCGTCTGCTGGGCTTCTCCCGCGCCGATGCCCGTGACCGCACCCGGAGTCTGCTGGAACAGTTCCATCTGCTGGACGCCGCCCATCGGGCCGCCAAGACCTATTCCGGCGGCATGCGCCGGTGCCTGGACCTGGCCGCCAGTCTGGTGGGACGTCCCCGTATCCTGTTCCTGGACGAGCCCACCACCGGCCTGGACCCCCGTGCCCGTCTGGATCTTTGGCAACTGGTGCGCGGGCTGGTGGGCGAGGGGACCACGGTACTGCTCACCACCCAGTATCTGGATGAAGCGGATGCCCTTGCCAATGAAATCGCCATTATCGATCAGGGCCGGGTGATCGCCTCGGGCACCGCTCAATCCCTCAAGGCCCGGGTGGGGCACAGAAACCTGGAAGTGGTGGTGCGGGAGCGGGACGACATTGCCAGGGTGGCGGCATGGGTGAGCCGGATCACCGGTCGTCCGGCGGATATCAAGGGCCAGCGGGTCAGCGCGCCCGCCGCCGATCCGGAGCACTTGCCCGCCCTGGTGCGTGCCCTGGACGAGGCCGGCGTCCCGGTGGATGAACTGGCCCTGCGGGGTGCCAGCCTGGATGATGTGTTCCTTTCCCTCACCGGTCGTCGTGCCGGACCGGGCCCGGACGACGCAGAGGAGTCCGCCTGATGCGTGCCTTGCAGCAATGTCTGACTCTGGCCTGGCGCAGTCTGGTTCAGGTACGCCACAACCCCTGGGAACTGGGTGACTATTCCATTCAGCCCATCCTGTTCCTGGTGCTGTTCCTGTTCGTGTTCGGCGGCGCGGTGGCCGGTTCCACCGAGGATTACCTGTCCTTCATCCTGCCCGGCGTCATCGTGATGAACCTGGTATTCGTCACCGTCTATGTGGGCCACGGCCTCAATTCCGACCTGACCAAGGGCGTCTTCGATCGTCTGCGGGCCCTGCCCATCCCCCGCTGGGCACCCTTGGCGGGACGCATCCTGGCAGACATGGTCAAGCAGGTGCTGTGTATCCTGCTGCTGCTGGGTGTGGGCTTCCTGCTGGGGTTTCGCATGGAGGCGCCCTGGTGGGGATTGCCGGTGATGATCGTATTGCTGCTGGCCTTCGCCCTGTCCTTTTCCTGGGTGATGGTGTTGGTGGGTGTCATGTCCCGGGATCCGGAACATGTCCAGCTGTTCGGATTCACGGCCCTGTTTCCCGTCACCTTCGTCAGCAACGCCTTTGTACCCCTTGAGACGCTGCCGTCGTGGTTGCAGACCCTGGTGGCCCTCAACCCGGTGACCATGCTGGTGGACAGTTGCCGGGGCCTGCTCTCCGGCGGCCCGGTACTCGGCCCCGCCCTGGGCGCCCTGGTCTGGGCCGCGATCATTACCGCCATCTTTGCCCCTTTGTCGGTGCGTGCCCTCAACCGGCGTCTGATGGGGCAGGGTGGGGCGGCCTGAGCCCGAGGGGAACGGTCCATGACACCGGGTGTCCAGCAGGTGAAAAAGGCGGGAGTCGTCCATACGGTCCATGCCTATGACCACGATCCGTCCAGCGACGCCTATGGCAAGGAGGCGGCTCAAAAGCTGGGTCTGCCGGAGGATCGGGTCTTCAAGACCCTGGTGGTGAGCCTGGACGGTAACGCACTGGCCGTGGCCGTGGTACCCGTCGCCTCCATGCTCAGCATGAAAGGCATCGCTCGCGCCGCCGGGGCCAGGAAGGCCGCCATGGCGGACAAGATCCTGGTGGAGCGTACCACCGGCTATGTCCTGGGAGGCGTCAGTCCCCTGGGGCAAAGAAAACGCCTGACAACCTATATCGACGACTCGGCCCAGGGCTTTCCCACGATGTTCGTGAGCGCCGGTCGCCGGGGCCTGCAGATCGAGCTGTCTCCCCAGGACCTGGCCCGGCTGACCCAGGCCCGGTTTGTTCCTCTGTGTCAGTAGGCGACCCGTCTCACTTGAGCTGGCGATTGATGATCTCGCTGTACTTTCTTTCGATCACGTGGCGCTTTTTCTTGAAGGTGCTGGTGATTTCCTCTCCCGGAGTGAACTCCTTGTCCAGGAAGTAGATGCTGTGCAGCTTCTCGTGGGGCCTGAAGCCCTTGCGGGGGTGGAGCAGCTTGTTCATCTCGCCACGGAGGCGATCCAGCAGATGCTTGTCCTTGAGGGCCTCGTCGGCTTCTCCCACGATCTGGTTGTACTTCTCCTGGACAAACTCTCGCAGCTTCTCCATGTCGGGCACGATGAGGGCGCCCAGCCCCTTCTTGTCCTGCCCCACCAGCACGGCGTCCTTGACGAAGGGGAACATGGACAGGGTGGCCTCGATGTTGGTCGGGTCCACGTTCTCGCCGCTGGCGAGGACGATGATGTCCTTGGCGCGGCCGGTGATGACCAGTTCTCCGGTCAGGGTCATGCGCCCCAGGTCACCGGTGCGCAGGAAGCCGTCGTTGGTGAAGGCCTGCGCATTGGCGATGTCGTTGTCGTAATAGCCCTTGAAGACCTGGGCGCCCCGCACCTGGATTTCCCCTTCGGTGCCGGGGGGGAGCGGTTGATCGGTGGCATCCACGATGCGTAGTTCCGTTTCGCCCACTGCCGGACCCAGGGTACCGAATACATGACACCCCAGGCCGCGACCGGCAATGCCCGGTGAACACTCGGTCATGCCGTAGGCATTGATGATGCGGATGCCGATGGCGTCGATCCATTCGTCCAGATAGGGCGGCAGGCTGCCGCCGCCGCTGATGGCGGCCTTGAGGCGGCCGCCGAACTTCTCCTGGACCAGGCGGAATTTCTTGCGTGCCAGAAGGTTGGGCAGGAACAGCAGGACATTGGTCAGTGCTGCCCGGGTCTTGTCCCCGGCCCGTCGCAGGACCGGGGGCTTGGCAAAGACCGGCAATTGGTCCCTCAGGATGCGCTGATTGCGCCGGTAGGTGGCGGATACCCGGACCAGCAAGCTGAAGACCCGGGCTTTTTTCGGGTCCTTTTTCTTCAGTTCGGTGGTGATGCGGGTGTACAGCGCTTCCCACACCCGGGGTACGGTGGCCACCAGGGTGGGCCGGTAGGTCTCCAGGTCCTGGGCAAAGGTCCGGATCGAGGAATAGACCAGGCAGCTGCCGCGGGCGATGCCGATGTATTCGGCAGTCCGTTCGAAGATGTGCCAGGAGGGCAGGATCGACACCCAGACGTCCGTCTCGTTGAGCGCGATGAGCGGGGGCAGGGTGCGGATGTTGTGCATGATGTTGCCGTGATCAAGCATGACCCCCTTGGGCGTGCCGGTGGTGCCCGAGGTATAGATGATGGTCAGCAGGTCTTCCGTCTGGATAGGCTCCGCCAGCCCCTTGAACCATTCGATGTCCCGGGGTTCGATGGTGCGGTCCGCCAGGATTTCGGTATAGGACACCACCTTGTGGAACCAGGTATGCTTTTCCGCCCCCACCATCACGAACACGCCCCGGGGCTTGAGGCTGTGCAGCAGGTCCTGGTGGGCTTCGTAGACCGCGTCCGTTTCCACGATCACGAATTCGGCGCCGGAGTGGTTGATGATGTACTCGATCTCGCTGGCCGGTGTATCGCAGCCGCGGGGCACGCTCACCGCGCCCAGGGCCTGCAGTGCCATGTCGGTGACGATCCAGGCGTAGCGGTTGTCGGACAGCAGAAAGACCTTGTCGCCCCGGCGGATCTTGCCGGCCTTGAAGGCCCGTGCCAGCAGCAGCACATCCTCGAAGAATTTCTCGTAGGTGACCCGGAATTCTTCCTCGCCCACCCGGTAGATGAAGGCCAGGCGATCATTGAAGTGTTCACAGCTGTCGAGGAAGGTGTGAAATAGGGTGGGTGCGTGCTGCATGGATGGGTTCACTTTTGACATGGCTCCCCAAGCGGTGCGGACGCGGAAGAGGCAGCGTCGCGGCCGGTCGGACACGGTGGGCAAAGGGGCAATCTATGTCACGGACCCCAATGAAAACAATGATGCAGGCCATTCAATGACCCGATTGCCATGGCCTTACCCGGACAGCAGATCCCTGACCACCTGGTACACCGTCATGACATCTTCCCGGGTGCAGTCGAACTGCCCGACCTGTACCCGGATGACGAAGCGGTCCTGATGTCGGGTCTGGGTGAGGTAGACTTGGCCATGGTCATTGATGCGGGTGAGCAGGGCCTCGGTGGCGGCGTTACCGTCCTTGAGGGCGAAGCTGAACAGGGACAGGGCCGGAGGGGTGATGATCTCCACGTCCGGCAGCGAGGCTATGGCGGTGGCCAGTGCTTCCGACCAGGCAATGTGGTTGCGGATGCGTCGGCGCAGGCCTTCCAGACCATAGGCGCGCAGGGTGAACCAGATCTTCAGGGCCCGGAAGCGCCGCCCCAGGGGGACCGTCCACTCGTTATAGTTGGTGATCTCCGACTGCCCCAGGGTTTCCAGGTAATCGGGTCGCAGGCCCAGGGTGCGGACCTGGGGGACGGGATCGGCCAGGAACTGGATGGAGCAGTCCATCTGCATGCCGAGCCATTTATGAGGATTGAAGACGATGCTGTCGGCGCCGTCGATGCCTGCCCAGAGGTGACGAAACTCCGGGCAGATCATGGCTGATCCCGCCCAGGCGGCATCCACATGGGTGGTCAGGCCGTGGGTCTTGGCCACCGTGATGGCGTCCTGGAGCCGGTCGCTGGCACCGATGCCGGTAGCCCCCACGCAGAGGATGACGCCGGCCGGTCGACGGCCGGCGGCCAGATCGGCCCGAATGGCGCTATCCAGGGCCGCGGTGTCCATGGCGTGGTGCGCATCGGTGGGGATCTTGACCAGATTGTCCTGACCGATGCCGGCGATGCGGACCGCCTTGTCGATGGACGAGTGGACCTGGGTGGAGGCATAGAGGCGCAGGCGGGGCTGCGCCGCGAGTCCCGCCGAGTTGCCCTTCCAGGCCAGGGCCTTTTCCCGCATGGTGAGTATGGCCGAGAGGGTGGCGATGGTGGCGGTATCATGGATGGTGCCGGTGAAGTGAGGGGCCAGCCCCAGGGCATCGCGCAGCCAGCCGATCATCACGGTTTCCATTTCCGTGGCGGCGGGGGAGGTCTGCCAGAGCATGGCCTGGGCGGCCATGCCGTTGGCCAACTGTTCGGCCAGCATGGAGGCCGGCGCGGCGTTGCCGGGGAAGTAGGCGAAGAAGCGGGGATGCTGCCAGTGGGTCATGCCCTCGGGTACGATCCGGGTGAAATCCTCGAAGATCGTCTCCAGGGGGTCGGGCTGTTCCGGCGCGGTCTCGGGCAGACGGGCGGCAATGTCGCCGGGCCGTGTCTGTGCCCGCACCGGTCGGTCGCGCAGGCTGTTGTGGTATTCATGGGTCCAGTCGGCGGCGCGCTTGGACCATTGGCGCAGGTCGTCGTGATTCATCGGGGCTCCGGGGCCTTGTGCGGGGGATTCTAACAAGGATATTCCAGAGTAAAGGATATTTATGGCTAAGCATAAAATCCGTGATTTCATCCTGGATCTGGCCCGGGGGTTTTCCGTCGTCGGGCTGCTGGTGGGTACCCTGTTCTTTGCCTTTTCCCTGACCCCCAGTCTGGTGCCCCGACCCTTCGGCATCCAGGGACTGATCTCCGGGCTGTCCTTTACCGCTGGTTATGCCGTGGGCTTCTTCTTTCGCTGGCTGTGGATCTATGTGGAACTGCCGGTACCCCGGCGCCGTAACGAGTTGATCCTGAAGTCACTGGCGGCTTTGGCCTGCGCGGTGGTCGTGGTCACTTTCCTGTGGCAGGCCACCGAGTGGCAGAACACCTTGCGCGGGATCATGGGCATGGAACCCATCGGCGGCATGCCCACCGTGGCCATCGGTCTGATGACCCTGCTGATATTCACCGCGCTGCTGGTGGTGGCGCGCTTGTTCAAGTACACCTTTTTCTTCCTCTCCAGCCGGTTGCAGCGCTTCGTCCCCGCCCATGTCTCCCATGTGGTGGGGGTGCTGGTCGCGGCCATGCTGTTCTGGTCCCTGATCGACGGGGTGATCTTCTCCCTGGCCCTGCGGGCGGCGGACAACTCCTATCAGCAGGTGGATGCCCTGATCCAGGACGATCTGGCCCGTCCCGAGGACCCCCTCAAGACCGGCAGCAGTGCTTCCCTGATCCCCTGGGCGGAACTGGGTCGCCAGGGGCGCAACTTCATCTCCTCGGGGCCTTCCGCCGCCGAGATCGCGGACTTTACCGGTGCCCCGGCCCTGGAGCCGATTCGGGTCTACGTGGGGCTGAATGCGGCGGACACGGCCCATGAGCGGGCCAGGCTGGCCCTGGAGGAACTCAAGCGGGTGGGCGGGTTTGAGCGTTCCGTCTTGCTGCTGGTGACACCCACGGGTACGGGGTGGGTGGACCCGGCGGCCCAGGATACGGTGGAATATCTGCATCGGGGAGATATCGCCACGGTGACGGCCCAGTATTCCTACCTGCCCAGCGCCCTGTCCCTGATCGTGGAGGGGGAGTACGGGGCCGAAATGGCGCGGGCCCTGTTCGAAAAGGTGTATGGCTACTGGACAGGGTTGCCCCGGGATGCCCGGCCCGCCCTGTATCTCCACGGCCTGAGCCTGGGGGCGCTCAATTCCGACCGCTCCTTCGATGTCTACGACATCATTCAGGACCCCTTCCATGGCGCCCTCTGGAGCGGTCCCCCGTTTCGTAGCGAGACCTGGCGCAAGGCCACTCAGGAGCGGGACCCGGATTCCCCGGCCTGGTTGCCCCGGTTCCGGGATGGCGCGGTGGTGCGTTTCATGAACCAGACTGGGGGACTGAACGACGGGGCGGGTCCCTGGGGAACGTTCCGCATTGCCTATCTCCAGTATGCCAGTGATCCGGTCACCTTCTTCGACACCCATGCCTTCTTCCGGGAACCGGAGTGGATGCTGCCGCCCCGGGGACCGGATGTATCGCCGGATCTGCGCTGGTATCCCATTGTCACCATGCTGCAGCTGGCGGCGGACATGGCGGTGGGTTCCACGCCCCCCGGGTACGGCCACACCTTCGCGGCCGAGCACTATATCGATGCCTGGCACGCGCTGACGGAACCCGAGGGCTGGTCGGCCGAGGATCTGGAACGCCTGAAGGCCCTGTTCTCCCGCTGAGGCAGAGGTCTTACCGGCCGTTGAGCCAGCGATCCAGCTGGTTGGCGAAGGCCTGGCGGTCACGCTGATGCAGGGCATCGGGGCCGCCCGTCTCAATGCCGCTGGCCCTCAGGGTCTCCATGAAATCGCGCATCTGCAGGCGCTCCCTGATGCTCTCGGGGGTGTAGCGTTCCCCGCGCGGGTTGAGGACATGGACGCCCTTGTCGATCACCTCCGCCGCCAGGGGGATGTCCGCGGTGACCACCAGATCTCCGGCCCGGGCCTGGCGGACGATTTCCTGGTCCGCCACGTCGTAGCCATGGCCGACCTGGATGGCACGGATGAACGGTGATCGCGGCACCCTGATGTACTGGTTGGCCACCAGGGTGACCGGGATGCGGGTGCGCTGGGCGGCGCGGAACAGGATGTCCTTGATCACGGCGGGACAGGCATCCGCGTCGACCCAGATGCGTTGACTTTGGGGCTGGGGGGTATCGGCAGGCATGCAGAGAGTATACGCCGTCTGGTTCAAGAGTCGTCCTCATCGGACTACCGGCCAGTGGTTATGCACATTTCGCCGTGGCTCCTATCGATCCGGCGCCTGTTTGTCAAGCGGTAGGGCGTTCCTGGCGGTGTTTTTTAACTCTTTGAAATAAAATGACTTTTTTGGTCTGGTCATTTTTTGTTCAAATTGTTCGGGCCTGTGATGGGACCTGCGACCGGAAGGGTTTCAGACATGCTTTCCACAAAGTTATCCACAGAATCTGTGGATAGGGCGGGATCGGGACGGCTGATGGCCCGCAGGCGCAGTCCCAGCAGCAGGGCGGCGACGGTGAGGCCCATGATGAGCCCGATCCAGTAGCCATGGACACCCAGCGCGGGGATACCGCCGCCCAGGCCCCGGGTGGCCAGCCAGTGTCCGGCGGCCAGGCCCACGGCCCAGTAGGACAGCAGCGTGATCATCATCAGGACACGGGTGTCCTTGTATCCCCGCAGGGCGCCGGCCATGTTCAGTTGCAGGGCATCGGAGAGCTGGAACAGCACCGCCAGAAAAATCAGTGACAGGGCCAGTGACTGTACCTGGGCATCGTGGGTGTACAGGCCGATGACGGCCTCTCCCAGCAGTAGTAGAAAGACACCGTTGATCAGGGCCGTCACCAGGGATACCACCACGCCGTTCCACGCCACGAATCGCGCCTGTCGGGGGCGGCCCGCCCCCAGTGCCCGGCTCACCCGGACGGTCAGGGCCATTCCCAGGGCCAGGGGCAGGACGAAAATGAAGGAGGTGATGTTCAGCGCCACCTGGTGTGCGGCCACGGTGATTTCCCCCAGACTGGCCACCAACAGGGCGATGAGGGTGAACAGGGTGACTTCCACGAAGATGGCGATGCCGATGGGCAGGCCCACGAACAGCAGTTCACCGATCAGGGCCGGGCGCGGCGGTGTCAGTCGTGACCACAGGGCCACCGGCCTGTAGACCGGGCTGCGTCGGGTATGGAGTAGCATCGCCAGTCCCATGGTCCAGAAGGACAGGGCCGTGGCGATGCCGCAGCCCAGGGCGCCCAGGGCGGGCAAGGCTTCCAGGCCCGCGGGCGCCAGGGGGCCGAGCAGCGCCGCCACACCGCCGCCGCCATGGATCAGCAGGAAGTTGGCGGGGATGTTGACCCCCAGGCCGATGAGACCGATCCATAGGGCCGGCCGGGTATGGCTCATGCCGTCGGAAAAGGCCCTCAGGGCCAGGAACAGGGCGATACCCGGCATGCCCAGGGCAACGCCCGCGAGATAATCGCCGGAACGGGCGGCCACTTCCGGCGGCACGTCCATCCACCGGAAGATGGGAGGGGCCAGTTGCAGGAGCATCAGGCCCACCAGGATGCCCATGGCCAGGCTCACCCACAGGGCCTGATGGACCCGGGCCCGGATTCGCCGGGAATCGCCCGCCCCCAGGCGTTCGCTGACGATGGGGGTGAGTCCCATCAGGGTCCCCAGCATGAACAGCATCATGGGCATCCACAGGCTGGCTCCGACGGAGACGGCCGCCAGGTCGGTCGCACTCAGACGACCGGTCATCATGACATCGGCCACACCCATGCCGGCCTGGGTGAGCTGGGCTCCGCAGATGGGCAGGGCGAGCAGGACCAGCCGACGGGTTTCCCGGCCGCTGTGTCGAAGCCATGGGTGCAACGGAGTCTTTGCCGAACGGATCAGGGACATGTCGCGGGGAAACGGCGCTCGGTCGCGAACGGAGTGCCTTCAAAGGGCATGGCCGGGGCATGGAATGCCGCCCCGGTATCGGGATCAGTCATCCAGGGGAATGACGTGCTCCGCTTGCAGGCGGCGGCCCTGATCCGGCGCGTGGCTGAAACGGCCCGTGACCCGGACTTTGCGGCCCAGATGGGGGGCAATCAGGGCGTCGGGCTGGATGGCCACCCGGCGCAGCTGGGCATCCTCAATCCAGTAGTGGAGGGGCTCCTCCACCCGGCGGACGGTGCCCTCGGTGGTGATCAGGCGACCGTCATGGTTGGCCGGCTGATTCACCAGCATCATCAGCGGCACGGTCTGGGGCGGTGTCGGGGCCTCGTTGCAGGCCGACAGCAGCCACAGCAGGGGGAGGACGGTGAGGGCCTTCAGGAGAGGCATGGGCATGGGATCACTTGCGAAAACGGAAAGGGAAAAGCCTGTGGTCCGTACAGGGTACCAAAAACCGGCGCTGACGGCTTTCACCCGGTCGTCGTCCGGGATGCGTTCAGACTGGCGCGATAGCAGCGGATGCCGGTGAACAGGTTCCAGCTCAACAGGCCGTTGGAGGCGGCAAAGAGCAGCATCGCCGGGATCAGCAGGCCAGGCCAGGCCAGGGCCGTCAGGCCGGCGACGAGGGCCGCCAGGTGCAGGCGAAGCTGGAGTCGGGTCAGTCCCAGGGGGATGACCTCGTGCATGTTGGGGACCCGCATCGCGAAGTTGCCCGAGCGCATGCGGGTCTGATTCAGATGCAGCCAGACCAGGAAGGGCACGATCTTGTACAGCATGCCGTTGATCACCGACACGGCAAATCCGGCCACGAACAGCCAGGCCAGCACCAGTGCCCAGATACCCCACAGGCCCCGGCCCGGGAGTAACTGGATCACCACCCAGACCAGTACCGCGGCCAGCAGCGAGACCATGCCGATGTGCCAGAAGCGGACCGTGACATCCGCATTGCGGCGGCGACGCCTGGACTGCAGCCACAGGGTGATGCCGGCAAAACCCGCCATCAGGGCCGCCAGCATGCCACTGCCGGTCATGTTGATGACCTTGGCTGCGGCTGCCGGTACCGGCAGCAGGGCCGTCAGGGTCAGCACGGCCAGAATGGCAAATACCAGCGGGGCATGCAGGCGGGCCGGCAGGGCGGGGTATTCCGGCGTCATCTGGAACATGGGCACCACCTGATAGGCGGCGCCGGCCACCAGCAGCGCCACCCATCCCAGCAGGCCCCAGGCCAGGTGCAGGTCGGTCATGTGTCGGGGCAGGGGCCAGCCCAGTCCCAGATGGCCCCCGGCCAGCCACCCGCCCAGGGCCGCCGTGACCAGCAGGGCGATGACCGCCAGGGTCATGGCCTGGGTGGTGGGTCCCCGTGCCTGGCTGCGGGCCAGGGCGATCAGGGCGGTGAGGGTGAACAGCCCCAGACTGCCCAACACCAGAACACCACCGACGGCAATCCAGAAGGGCCGATGCAGGACCAGGCCGATACCGAGCAGGGGTGTGCCCAGCGTCAGCAGCATGAAGCTCAAGTGGCTGGTGATGGCGCCGCGGGGGACGGGAGAGCCGGCCACCACCGGCAGCATCTGCTGCATGGCACCGAACATGACCATGGCCACATAGCCCAGGACCAGCAGATGGGCGGCGCCGATCATGCCGGGCATCCAGCGCGATACCAGCACCTGTGGGCCGAGCAGGATCATCACCCCGGCAAACAGGACACCAAACAGGGGGGCGACCGCCATGAACTGCAGGGGTACCCACAGAGGGGGCGTGCGGTCCAGGGACAGGCGGGACAGGTTGATCATGCCGGATCCTCCGGGGCAGGCTCGCCGGCATGCCAGATCAGGATCTCGAAGGGGGCATGGGCCGGTGTCCGTACCCGCCACTGGAATCCCATGTCCCGCAGGATGGGATAGAGGGGAAAGGGTTCACGCCGGTGCCGCATGCACAGGATTTCACCCGGCGCCAGCCGGGGGAGCAGGTCCAATACCTGCTCCATGGGCTCCGGTGGCGGCAGATCACGCACATCCAGGACACGGACGGGTCGCGAAGTGTTCACGGCTCCAGGGCCTTCACCCGCGCCATCAGTCCACCGCGCTGGGTCTGCAGGAAACGGTCGGCCATGGGGTAAAGGATCTGCTCTTCCTTGACGTTATGGAGCTGGATCATGGTCATGAGGGTTTCGATGACCCCAAGGGTGGTGTTCTCGTCCCGCTGATCCTTGGCGATACGGATCTCGTCCATGAGGGCGCGCATCTGATCGTGTTCCCGCCGCATGACCTCGGTGGGACCCATGGCGCTGCCGCTGACGGTCTCAATGGCCGGGAACAGCAGGGTTTCTTCCCGTTGCAGATGTCGCTCCATGTCGTGATGGAATTCCCGGAAGCCGGTGTCGGCCGCCTCCCAGTCGCCGTCGGCGATGGCGGATTCCAGGTCCGCCAGACGGTAGTCGCATTCCCGGTGGTCGGTGGTGAAGAAGTCTTGAATGGTTTCCATGGAGGGGTGCCTTGAAAATGGGAAGTTGGACCCAAACTATCAGGCAGGATCGGGGTTTGCACTTGATCATGGTCAAGGCGGGCATCCGCCCTGAAATCCGCTATGATGGTCAGCTTAAGACGAGCTGACATGCCGTGTCCCCATACATCCGCTGCACAGGAGTCCATCGTGGCAGAAACCCCCGGCACCGTGGCCCTGGCCTTCACCGGAGCCTCCGGGGCCCAGTACGGCCTGCGTCTGCTTGAATGCCTGATCCGGGCCGGCGTGCGTGTCTATCTCATGGTGTCCCGTCCCGCCCAGGTGGTCATCAGCATGGAAACGGATCTGTCCATGCCCGGTCGATCCCGGGAGATCGAGCAGTTCTTTTCCGAACGGTTCAATGCGGCCCCGGGTCAGTTGCGGGTGTTCGACCGGGAGCAGTGGACCGCGCCGGTGGCCAGCGGCTCTTCCCCGCCCGACGCCATGGTCATCTGCCCCTGCACCACGGCCACCCTGGCCGCCGTCTCCGGCGGTGCCAGCCGTTCCCTGATCGAGCGGGCCGCGGATGTGGCCCTCAAGGAACGTCGTCGTCTGATCCTGGTGGTGCGGGAGACGCCCTTTTCCGAGATCCACCTGGAGCACATGTTGCGTCTGACCCGCATGGGCGCGGTGATCCTGCCGGCCAATCCGGCCTTCTATCATCGGCCGGAAGGGGTGGATCAGTTGGTGGATTTCGTGGTGTCACGGATTCTGGATCATCTGCATGTCCCCAACGATCTGATCCGTCGCTGGGGTGTGGAGCCTGCCGGGGAGGAATGAATGGAACTGCCGCTGTTTCCCCTCAACACCGTATTGTTTCCCGGCGGCGTCCTGCCGCTGCGGATTTTCGAGACCCGTTACATCGACATGGTGCGTCATTGTCTGCGCACCGACGCGCCCTTCGGTGTGATCCTGATCCGTGAGGGTGCCGAGGTGGCCGGGCCGGCCCGAATCCACGCCGTGGGAACCTGGGGACGGATCATCGACTGGGACCAGCGTCCCGACGGCCTGCTGGGGATCACGGTTCAGGGAGAGGTCCGTTTCCGGGTGGAGCGTACCTGGGTGCGCAAGGATGG
Organism: Ectothiorhodospira sp. PHS-1; assembly: GCF_000225005.1. NCBI lineage: Bacteria > Pseudomonadati > Pseudomonadota > Gammaproteobacteria > Chromatiales > Ectothiorhodospiraceae > Ectothiorhodospira > Ectothiorhodospira sp. PHS-1. Next base: position 138,257 of record NZ_AGBG01000003.1, read on the forward strand.
ATTGATGATGGGCGAGGTCGCCGAACTACCCACGTCACCGGACGTGTTGCTGCCCGCCGAATTCCTGTCCCTGTCCGAACTGCTGCAGCGCCTGTTGCAGGAACTGCCGCCGCCCTATCGCGGCATGACGGGTGAGTTCGACCGATGCGGCTGGGTGGGTGCCCGCCTGACGGAACTCATGCCGTTCGAATCGGCCCAAAAACAGGCGTTGCTGGAAATGGATGACCACCTGGCCCGCCTGTTCCACCTGCGTGATGCCCTCATCGGCCTGCATCCGGGCTGATCCACACACCCTGAAGACCAAAGGAGCGGCCATGGCCGTGATCGAAATCACCCAGGACAACCTGGATGCCGCGATACAGAACAATGACACCCTGATCCTGGATTTCTGGGCCCCCTGGTGTGGTCCCTGCCGGGCCTTTGCCCCCATCTTCGAGGCGGCTTCGGAGCGTCACGACGGGGTGGCGTTCGGCAAGATCAACACCGAGCAGGCGCAGCAGCTGGCGGCCATGTTCCAGATCCGATCCATCCCGACACTGATGATCTTCCGCGAGCAGATCATCGTGTTTGCCCAGCCGGGCATGCTGACGGCCTCCCAGCTGGATGAGGTGCTGGGCAAGGTGGCGGAGCTGGATATGAATGAGGTCCGCAGCCAGGTGGAAGCCCAGTCCCGTACAGGCAAGGCGTAGTCCTTCCGGCAGATTGTTTTCGTCGGCAGGCCGGTTCAGCCCAGCAGCATGCGCAGACCCAGCAGTATCAGCAGCACCGCAAAGAAACGCCGCACCAGCGTCACCGGCAGACGATGGGTCAGCCATGCCCCCCAGCGGGCGGTGAAATAGCTGGCCAGGGCAATGCCTGCAAAGGCCGGCCAGTACACGTAGCCGCTACTGACATCCGGCAGGGCCGGGTTGCCCCAGCCGTGAATGATGAAACCGGCCGTGCCCGCCAGGGCAATGGGCAGACCCGCCGCCGCCGCCGTGGCAATGGCCTGGCGCAGATGGACGTTGAACCACACCAGGAACGGCACCGTCAGGGTGCCGCCGCCGATGCCCAGCAGGGCCGAAACCCCACCGATCAACCCGCCGCCGGTGCTCAGCACCGCCGTGCCCGGCAAGGGTCGACCCACCTTGGGCGGCAGGTTCAACAACAGATACAGGGCCACCAGGATCTCGAATACGCCGAAGACCCGGCGCAACAGCATCGCGCTCATGAACTCGGCCAGGGTAGCGCCTGCCAGCGCCCCCAGGATGATGCCCGGTATCAGTCGCCTGAGCACGTCCCAGCGCACGGCCCCGTGACGGTGATGGGCGCGGGTCGAGGCGATTGCGGTGGGAATGATGGTGGCCAGGGACGTGCCGATGGCCAGGTGGGTGATCACGCCGTGATCCATCTGCTGGCGGGTGAACAGCCAGACCAGGACCGGAACGATGATCAGGCCCCCGCCCACGCCCAGCAGGCCGGCAATGACCCCGGTAAAGGCCCCCAGCGCCAGATAGGTGGCGATCTCTCCCATGGGGCAGGCTCTCCCTTGGTGATGTGGTCAACAAAAAGGGCCGCCCGTTGGGCGGCCCGTTCAGATCCGGTGCCATGGGGACGGCATGGGGCCTTCAAGCCGCTGCCAGTCCGTGTGGGGCCGGGTTTCTTCGGATCAGGCCAGGGCCTTGAAGGCGTCGGCGGCGGCCTTGATGGTGGCCTCCAGATCCTGCGCGCTGTGGCTGCTGGACAGGAATCCGGCTTCGAAGGCGGAGGGTGCCAGGTAGACGCCGCGATCCAGCATCAGATGGAAGAACTTGCCGAACCGGGCCACGTCGCACTGACCGACCTGGTGGAAGTTGGTCACCGCCGGCTGGTCGGTGAAGAACAGACCGAACATGCCGCCCACCTGGTTGGCGGCCATGGGAATGCCGGCCTTCTTCGCTTCGCCCAGGATGCCGGAGACCAGGGTTTCGGTCTTGGCGGTCAGGTCTTCATGGAAGCCCGGGGCGGAGAGAATTTCCAGGGTCTTCAGGCCCGCGGTCATGGCGATGGGGTTGCCGGACAGGGTGCCTGCCTGATAGACCGGGCCCAGCGGGGAGAGGAATTCCATCACCTGACGGCGGCCGCCGAAGGCACCCACCGGCATGCCGCCACCGATGACCTTGCCCAGGGTGGTGAGGTCGGGCTTGATGCCGTAATAGGCCTGGGCGCAGCCCAGGGCGACGCGGAAGCCGGTCATCACCTCGTCGAAGATCAGCAGGGCGCCGTATTCGTCGCAGACACTGCGCAGGCCTTCCAGGAAGCCGGGGGCCGGGGGCACGCAGTTCATGTTGCCGGCCACGGGCTCGACGATGATACAGGCGATCTCGTTGCCCACCTGAGAGAACACGTCCTTGACCTGTTCCAGATCGTTGTAGCTGACGGTGAGGGTGTGCTCCGCCAGGGAGACGGGAACACCGGGGGAGTTGGGCTCGCCCAGGGTGAGGGCGCCGGAGCCAGCCTTCACCAGCAGGGAATCGCCATGGCCGTGATAGCAGCCTTCAAACTTGAGGATCTTGTCGCGGCCGGTGAAGCCGCGGGCCAGGCGGATGGCGCTCATGGTGGCCTCGGTGCCGGAGCTGGTCATGCGCACCATTTCCATGGAGGGCACCAGCTCGCAGACCCGATCGGCCAGCTGGATTTCCAGCTCGGTGGGGGCGCCGAAAGACAGGCCGTTGAGGGCGGCCTCGCGCACGGCGGCAATCACCTCCGGGTGGGCGTGGCCGGCGATCATCGGCCCCCAGGAGCCCACGTAGTCGATGTAGCGCTTGCCGTCCGCGTCGTACATGTAGGCGCCCTGGGCGCGTTCGATGAAGATCGGGTCGCCGCCCACGCCCTTGAAGGCGCGGACCGGAGAGTTCACGCCACCGGGGATGTGCTTCTGGGCTGCCTGGAAGAGATCATGGGATTTTGTCATGGGGTGTGATCTTTCGCTGTGTTGGCTGGTGAATGGGGGCTGTCGCCAATAAAGCCCTACAAGATACTCGATACCGCCCGCCTTGGAAAATCAAAGCGCTGCAAATCTTGCGTGGGTCAAAAACGGGCGCTCAGGTCGGCGGCGGCGGCACGGATGTCGGGAGCGGAGAACACGCCCTGTATCACTGCCAGCATGTGGGCGCCGGCCTGGATCACCGTGTCGGCATTGTCCTGGGTGATGCCGCCGATGGCGGTGATGGGGACGGCGAGCGATTGGCGGGCTTCACGGATCAGGCTCAAGGGGGCATGGACGGCGGCGGGTTTGGTGCCAGAGGGGAACAGGGCGCCGAAGGCCACGTAGTCCGCTCCCGCCGCTTCGGCCCGGCGGGCCAGTTCCAGGCGGTTATAACAGGAGACGCCGATGATCCGTTCGGGGCCGATCAGTGCCCGGGCCGTGGCAATGTCACCGTCATCGCTGCCGATATGAACGCCATCCGCCTCCACTCGGGCCGCCAGCGCCACATCGTCGTTGACGATGAACAGGGCCTGATGGTGCCGGCACAGCCGGCACAGTGCTCGGGATTCAGCCAGGCGCCGGTCATGGTCCCGGCTCTTGTCCCGGTACTGGAGGATGCGGGCGCCGCCGGTCAGCGCCGCGGCGGCCTGCTCAAGCAGGGTGTCGCCGGCATCCTGGGGGGTGATCACATAGAGCCCGTGCAGCCGGGCATGCCTAGAAGTGAGCGGTGTCGTCATCGGCTGGATCTTCGTCCTCGGATTCATCGCCGGCCCAGAACAGGCGATTGGGAATGAGCTGGCCCATGCCCAGCCGGTGGGCCCGGTCCAGGCTGTGCCAGGTATAGGTGAGGGCCTCGTGGACGGCGGAAGCCGGTTCGATGCCCTGGGCGAGTAGGGCGGCGATCGCCGCCGAGAGGGTGCAGCCGGAACCGTGATACTCACCGGACAGGCGGTCCACCGGGTAGGCTTCCAGACGGCGATGGTTGCCGTAGAGTACGTTCTGCACCCGCGCGGTGTTTTCGTGGGTGCCGGTGATGAGGACATATTCGCAGCCCTGTTCCAGCAGGAACATGGCGCAGGCGTCCAGGGTATCGCAACCTTGGGCCAGTACCCGGGCCTCCGGGCTGTTGGGGGTGAGCAGGGTGGTGAAGGGCAGCAGCAGGCTGTTGATGGCGTCCACCATCTCCTCCGTGGCCAGGGCGGTGCCGGCACCCGAGGCCAGCACCGGGTCCAGTACCACCGGCAGGTCCGGGTAGTCGGTGAGCAGGGTATGGATGGCCTGTACGCCCTCGACGGAGCCGATCATGCCGATCTTGACCGCGGCCACGGGCATGTCTTCCAACACGGCCCGCGCCTGCTGGACAATGAGTTCCGCATCCAGGGGCGCGATGCCGATGACGTCGGAGGTGTCCTGCACCGTGATCGTGGTGATCACGGACACGGGATGGCAACCCATGCTCAGGATGGATTCGATGTCGGCCTGGATGCCGGCGCCCCCGGTGGGGTCGTGCCCTGCCAGGGTCATGACGACGGGAACCGATGGAGTGGTGGTCATGGTAAGCTCCCAGTGGGTAATCCATCAGAGTGTATCACTCGCCCGGGCCATGCTCGGGATATCACACCAGCGGAGGTCGGTTTGCCGTGAAGACTTATCAATGCGTGATTTGCGGATTTGTCTATGACGAGGCCAAGGGGCTGCCGGATGACGGTATTGCGCCGGGGACCCCCTGGGAGGAAGTCCCCGAAGACTGGGTGCGTCCCGAATGCGGGGCGGACAAGTCGGATTTCGAGGAGATGGCGGGCTGAAGCGGGAGTCCGGACCGCGGGTCGGCCGCTGTCAGGCCGGCGCTGCCGTCGCTATTGGAGCCGTCGTCACGGGCTGGGGCTGTCGTCACTCCCGCGAAAGCGGGAGCCCAGGGTTTTGATTTCGTGATTGGATTCCCGCTTTCGCGGGAATGACGGGATCCACCGGGATGAGGGTCCACCGGGTTCCGCGGGAATGGCCGGTCCAGGGCCGTCATCAGGGCCTCACCGCAGGGAAATCTGCTGCCAGCCCCGTTCTCTGGCGGTGGCGGTGAGCTTATCGTCAGCGTCCACCACCACCGGATTGTCCACCCGCTCCAGCAGCGGCAGGTCATTGTGGGAGTCGCTGTAGAACCAGCTCCCCTCCAGATCCAGCGCCGGTTGCCGTGCCAGCCACTGCTCCAGGCGCTTCACCTTGCCGCCCTGAAAGCAGGGTATTCCTTCCAGTTCCCCGGTATAGGCGCCGTCGCGGAATTCCGGTTCCGTGGCCAGCAGATGGTCCACCTCCAGGGCTTCGGCAATGGGCTGGGTGACGAAACGGTTGGTGGCGGTGATGATCAGCAGGGTGTCACCGGATTCCCGGTGCCGGTCCAGGATCTCCCGGGCACGGGGCGCGATCAGGTCGCGGATGCGGGTTTCCATGAACTCCTCGCGCCAGGCCAGCAGATCTTCCAGGGTATTGGCCGCCAGCGGCGAGAAGGAAAAACGGCAGAATTCCAGGATGTCCAGGGTGCCGGCCTTGTAGGCCTCGAAGAACTCCAGGTTGCGGGCCTTGTAGGCATCGGCGTCCACGACGCCTCGATCCACGAGGAAACGCCCCCACTCGTAATCGCTGTCTCCCGCCAGGAGGGTGTTGTCCAGGTCGAACAGGGCAAGGCTCACCGCGTGTCTCCTCATCATCGTCATCTTGATCTGAATCCTGCATTCTACATCAGCCCGGCACGGGCAAGGCCATCGTGCCGAAGCTTGCCCTGGAGCATTTGCCGATCGGCTTCGCTTGTGAAAAAATGCAATTCACAGACCAGCTTCCAAGTGACCTCCTTAAGTGATTGATTGTGATGGCTATAGGCCCAACGTCGGTATCATCCTGTGCAATCGGGATCGCCGCCTGTTCTGGGCCAAGCGCATCGGGCAGCAGGCCTGGCAATTTCCCCAGGGGGGGATTCGTCGGGATGAGACGCCAACGGAGGCCATGTACCGTGAACTGGCGGAGGAAACCGGCCTTGAGCCCGTTGATGTGGAAGTCATCGGCAGCACCCGGGACTGGCTGCGCTACCGCCTACCCAAGCACCTGATCCGGCGCCGGTCGGGGCCGGTGTGCATCGGCCAGAAACAGGTCTGGTTCCTGGTGCGGCTGGTGGGGGACGACGGCCGCGTTCGGCTGGATGCCGCGCCCCATCCCGAGTTCGATGCCTGGCGCTGGGTGGATTACTGGCATCCCATGCGCGAGGTGGTGTTCTTCAAGCGCCATGTCTATCGCCAGGCCCTGCGGGAGCTGGCACCGTTACTGTTTCAGGAGGACGTGCCCTCCTGTCCTGCCGAGCGGCGCTACCGCCCCCGCCGGCTCTGAGCCACCCTGGGCCGCGGCGGCGGCCCCCTTGTCCCGGCACCCTTTACCCATGCTCCATGTTCTCAGACGCATCGTTCTGGAGGTAAGCGCCGCCGATAATCTGATATCGGCCCTGGGCATCATTGTTCGGCGCGTCAAGCAGGAGCTGGATATCGATGTCTGCTCCGTCTATCTGAGCGAGCCCGGCGGTCAGCGGTTGTTGCTGATGGCTTCCGAAGGTCTCAATCCCGACTCCGTCGGTCATGTGGAAATGTCCGCGGGCGAGGGGCTGGTGGGCCTGGTGGCGGAGCGGGCGGAGCCGGTCAACCTGGAAAACGCCCCCGATCACCCGCGCTTCAAGTACTTCCCCGAGACCGGTGAGGAACGTTATCACGCTTTCCTGGGTGTACCCATCGTGCATAACCGACGCATGCTGGGGGTGCTGGTGGTGCAGCAGCGGGAGCGTCGGCGTTTTGATGACGAGCATGTGGCCTTTCTCATCACCCTGGCGGCGCAGCTGGCCGGGGCCATCAGCCACGCGGAACTCATCGGCGAGGTGGGCCGTCGACGGGAACGCCCGCCTCAGGAAAACCTGCAGATCACCGGTATTCCCGGGGCCGCCGGGGTGGCCGTGGGCCAGGGCGTGGTGGCCTATGCCCTGGCCGACCTGGATTCCGTGCCTGATCGGGATGCGGAGAATGTTCAGGAGGAGGAGCAGGTTTTTCGCGAGGCGGTGCGGGCGGTTCAGGATGAACTCAATGAGATCAAGCAGCGGATGCAGGATGTATTGCCGACGGAAGAACTGCTGCTGTTCGATGCCTACGTCATGATGCTGGGCAGCGACAGCCTGGTGAATGGCACGGTGGATCGCATCCGGGCCGGTAGCTGGGCGCCCTCGGCCCTGAGAGATACCGTGCGGGAAAGCACCCGGGCCTTCGAAGAGATGGATGACCCCTATCTGAGCGAGCGGGCCACCGACGTCAGGGATATCGCCCGTCGCATTCTCATGCGCCTGCAGTCCCATGTGCGCGGCCCAGAGGATTTTCCCGAGCGCACCATCCTGCTGGGAGAGGACGTCACCGCCACCCAGCTGGCCGAGGTGCCGACGGATCGTCTGGCCGGGGTGGTATCATCCAAGGGTACCGGCTCATCCCATGTGGCCATCCTGGCCCGGGCCATGGGCATTCCAGCGGTGATGGGGGTCTCCGACCTGCCGGTGGGGCGGCTGGAAGGCCGCGAGATCGTGGTGGACGGTTACCGGGGTAGTCTCTACATCCAGCCCAGCCGGGAGTTGCTGGAACAGTTCAAGCATCTGCAGGAAGAGGAGCAGGAGCTGGCGGAAGGCCTGCGGGCCCTGGCCCAGGAGCCGGCGATCACTCAGGATGGTTGCGAGGTGCCGGTGTATGCCAACAGTGGCCTGCTGGCGGACATTGCCCCCTCCATCCAGTCCGGCGCCGACGGCATCGGTCTCTACCGAACCGAAGTCCCCTTCATGATCCGGGACCGCTTTCCCGGAGAGGAGGAACAGTCGGAGATCTATCGAGAGGCCCTCATGTCCTTCAATCCCCGGCCAGTGACGCTGCGGACCCTGGACGTGGGTGGTGACAAGGCCCTTCCGTATTTTCCGGTGGTGGAAGACAACCCGTTTCTGGGTTGGCGGGGCATCCGCATCACCCTGGATCACCCAGAGATCTTCCTGACTCAGTTGCGCGCCATGCTGCGCGCCAGCCAGGGGCTGAGCAATCTTCACATCCTGTTTCCCATGATCAGTTCCCTGGGAGAACTCAAGGGCGCCCTGCAGCTGCTGCAGCGTGCCCGGGACGAGCTGCTGGATGAGCATTATGTGATTCCCGTGCCCCGGGTGGGCGTGATGGTCGAGGTGCCTTCCGCAGTCTATCTGGCGGAAGCCCTGGCGCGCCGGGTGGATTTTCTGTCCGTGGGAACGAACGATCTGGTGCAGTACCTGCTGGCGGTGGATCGCAACAATGCCAGGGTGGCGGACCTTTACAATGCCCTGCACCCGGCGGTGCTGCATGCCTTGGTGCATGCGGCCCGGGGTGCCCATCAGGCCGGCAAGCCCATCAGTGTCTGCGGCGAGATGGCCGCCGATCCGGCTGCCGTGATCCTGCTGCTGGGGATGGAGATAGACGCCCTTAGCGTCAACGTAGCTTCCCTGTCACGGGTGAAGTGGGTGATCCGGAGCTTTTCCCGGGAGCGGGCCCGGGAGCTGCTCAATCAGTGCATGACCATGGAGGAGCCGGCGGCGATCCGGGCGCTGCTCAACAACGCCCTGGTGCAGGCCGGGCTTGGAGGGCTGGTGCGGGCCGGCAAGACCTGACCGTTGGCCTCCGTCGCCGGTGGCGCCTACAGCCACCGGGAGAGATGGCGTTCCACTTGTTGCCAGTCCATCTCCCCCACCTTCTGGTAGACGATGCGCCCGTTGGGTGCGATCAGGAATGAGGTGGGGGTCAGGCGCACGTCGCCGAAGGCCGTGGCCACCTCCCCAGTGGCGTCCAGTCCCACGGTGTAGTTGATGTCCCGTCTTCGGGCCATCTCCGCCACCTGTTCCGGCGGGTCGTAGGCCATGGCCACGCCGATCACCTTCAGGCCCCGCTCATGGTAACGGTCATGGAGTTCCCGCAGGTGAGGGATTTCCTGCACGCAGCTGATGCAGGTGGTGGCCCAGAACGTGATCAGTACCGGCCTGCCTTCCAGCGAGGCCAAGTCCACCTGGGATTGATCCAGGGTCGGCACCACCACTCTGGGCATGGGACGCAGGCCTTCCGGTGCCAGCCACAGGGCCAGCAACCCTCCGACCAGCACCACCAAAAAGGCGCCTACCAGCAGATCTCTCGTTTTCATCTTCATCATCGGCCGTTTCCGTGTTGCAAAGGGCAGGGCTGTATCTTACACGGCCATGTTCGATCTTAAACCGGTGGTCATGGGCATGTATGATGGGTCCCTTGGGCAGGGGTATCATGCCCCGGGTAGAACGTTTCACAGCTGACCGGAGATGAATGGGTGATAAGGGCAGGCATTGTCGGGGCCACCGGGTACACGGGGGTTGAACTGTTGCGGCTGTTGCTGGCCCACCCGCGGGTGGAGCCGGCGGTGATCACTTCGCGGGGCAATGCCGGTGAGCCGCTGGAATCCCTGTTTCCGAACTTGCGCGGACAGGGGGCGCTGGTGTTTCAGACACCTGATGCGGACGCCCTGGGTGACTGTGACGTGGTCTTCTTTGCCACGCCCCATGGAGTGGCGCACGCCATGGCCGGTGACCTGCTGGCACGAGGTACCCGGGTCATCGATCTGTCCGCCGATTTCCGCATTAAGGATCCGCACCTGTGGAGCCGGTGGTACGGCCAGCCCCATGGCGCCCCCGAACTGCTGGACGAGGCGGTCTACGGGTTGCCGGAGATCCACCGCGCCCGGATTACGCAGGCCCGCCTGATTGCCGTACCCGGCTGCTACCCTACCGCCGTCACCCTCGGGTTCCTGCCCTTGCTGGAGCAGGGCGTGGTGGATCCTGCCCGCCTGGTGGCCGACGCCAAGTCCGGTGTCAGCGGCGCCGGGCGCAAGGCCCAGGTGGGATCGCTGCTGTGCGAGGCTTCCGAAAACTTCAAGGCCTATGCGGTGCCGGGGCACCGGCATCTGCCGGAGATCCTGCAGACCCTGTCCGCGGTTGCCGGACAATCGCCGGGTTTGACCTTCGTGCCTCATCTGGTGCCCATGATCCGCGGCATTCTGGCCAGTCTCTACGCCACGCTGACCCACGCCGATACGGATCTGCAGGCGCTTTACGAAGCGCGCTATGCCGGGGAACCCTTTGTGGACGTGCTGCCCGCGGGCGGCCATCCGGAAACCCGCAGTGTCCGCGGTACCAATCTGTGCCGCCTGGCGGTGCATCGACCCGGTGGTGGGGATACGGTGGTGGTGCTTTCCGCCATCGACAATCTGGTCAAGGGGGCCTCTGGTCAGGCGGTGCAGAACATGAATCTCATGTTCGGACTGCCGGAGACACTTGGGCTGGAATCCATCGCCGTGCTGCCCTGACATCATGGTCAGGCGACGGGTCCCTGGCGGGTACTACCATGGCGGACGCTCTCGCCCCTGGTGGGTGTGGTTGTCCGCCGTATTGGTGGCGGGGATTCTGCTGATTGCCGGATGGCAGGTCTATCAGCTGGGTTATGAGCGCGGTCTGCTGTACGGGCAGGATTCGGATCTGCAGATCGCGGAACTGCGGCCCCGATACAAGGATCTTGAAGTGGCCCACCGTCAGCTCAGGCAACGCCATGCGGTGCTGGAACGGGACCTGATGATCGAACGTGAGGCGTCGGCACGGGTCCGTGAGTCGATTCACGACATGGAGCAACGCATCTACCACCTGACGGAGGAACTGGATTTCTTCCGTAACATCATCTCGCCGGAAGACCTGGAGCGAGGGCTTCACATCCAGCGGGTCAGGCTGGAACCGGACCCGGATAATCCCGGGCATTATTTCTACCAGGTGGTGCTGACCCAGGTGCAGGGCAGTCAGGTGGTGGAGGGGACCTTGCGACTGGGGCTGGAGGGGCGTGATGGCGGTGAACGGGTGCGTTACGACCACGCAACCATCTGCCCGGATCAGGCTCGGGGCAGGGGCTTTTCGTTCCGCTATTTTCAGGTGCTCGAAGGGCGTCTGGTGTTGCCCGAACAGCTGCTGCCGGAACGTCTGATGATCGAGGCCGAGCCTGCCGGGAGCGGGCTGCGTGTCGCGGAACAGTCCCTGCCGTGGCAATCCCTTTTCAATCTCAGTGGAGGCAATCCCTGATGTGGTCCCGTCGCAAGAAAATCAAGCCCGCCCGAGTGGATACCATCGTGGGTCGAAACACGGTCATTACCGGTGACGTGAAATTTTCCGGCGGTCTGCATCTGGAGGGCACGGTGCGCGGCAATCTGCTGGCCGATGATGCGTCCCAGGAGTCCGTTCTGATCCTCAACCAAGGCGCCCTGGTGGAAGGGGATGTCAGGGTTCCCCGGGTGATCATCAATGGGTCCGTGGAAGGCGATGTGCATGCCTTCGTGCATGTGGAACTGGCGCCCCACGCGCGCATTCGCGGCAATCTGCACTACACCCTGATGGAAATGGCCGCCGGAGCCGAGGTCAACGGCAGTCTGGTCAGGCAGTCCGACGAGCCCATGCGGCTTGAGCATCTGGATGTCCCGGCGGAGAATGCCCGTCGCGAGGTCGGCAAGAAGCCTGCGGGGGCGACTGAAGCCGCGCCCGCCATGCCGGACCCGGCGGTCAAGGATTCTTGACCGTTTCCGTAAGCCAATGATAGCGTAGCGGGATCGCCCACCCCCGGGCCCAAGACAGCGACCACGGAGAAGCAGAGAAGATGAGCGCAACCGAAACCAGTACCGATGCCATGCCCAGCCCGCTGGTGTTCACCGATTCCGCGGCGGCCAAGGTGAAGGCCCTGATCGACGAGGAAAACAATCCCGAGCTCAAGCTGCGCGTCTTCGTCAGCGGCGGTGGCTGCTCCGGGTTCCAGTACGGTTTCACCTTCGATGAGGAAGTCAATGAAGGGGATACCACCGTAGAGAAGGCAGGGGTGACCCTGCTCATCGATCCCATGAGTTTCCAGTACCTGATGGGGGCCGAGATCGACTACACGGAGAGCCTGGAAGGAGCTCAGTTCGTGATTCGCAACCCCAATGCCACCACCACCTGTGGTTGCGGGTCTTCATTCTCCGTCTGACGGGAGTGTCGGCATGAATCTCCCCCGGTTGCTCGCCCTGGTCCGTTTCGGCTGGTATCGCATGATGGCCCAGCTGGGTCATGACACCGGCCGTTTCAATGTCGGTTACATGTATGCCAGAGGTCAGGGCGTCCGGCAGGATGATGCCGAGGCGGTCCGCTGGTACCGGATGGCGGCCGAGAACGGGGACCTCAATGCCCAGACCAACCTGGCGCTGATGTACGTCCAGGGGCGGGGCGTGGACAAGGATGAGGTCCAGGCCCTACGCTGGTACCGGCAGGCAGCGGAGCAGGGCAGCACCCGTGCCCAGTGCAATATGGCCTATCTGTACCTGCACGGTATCGGCACGGACGCGGACGAAGCGCGAGCCGCCCATTGGTATCGGATGGCGGCGGATCTGGAAAATCCCGCGGCCCAGTCCGACCTGGGGGTGTTGTATGCCAATGGCCGTGGTGTTCCCCGGGATCTGGTTCAGGCCTACATGTGGACGCAGCTGGCTGCCTTTCAGGGATATGCACAGGCGGAGGAGAACCTCGGGCAATACGCCGCCGACATGACGCCGGAACAGATCGAGACGGCTCGCGGGCTGGCCCGGGACTGGGATGCCGAGGCCTCCTCGGCCCGGGCGCGGTCGATGGCCGCGGAACCGATGACGGCGCCGGCCCGGGAGACCTGACGCCCCGGCGAGCCATGCCCCGTCACGGGGCATGAATCCCCCCCAGCATCACGGCCCTGGATGCCCCGGTCACCGCGGGCAGGTTTCCCGTTCTGCCTTGCATGCGTTCCCTGGCCAGCCAGGCAAAGGCCATGGCCTCCACCCAATCCGGATCCAGCCCGTGGCGGCTGGAGGATTCCACGATGCGGGGTGCCAAGTGTGCCCGTAGACGCGCCATCAGGGCTCCATTGTGCACACCGCCGCCGCAGACGATCACCCTCGCGGCGTTGGAGGCGTGGGACTGGATGGCCCGGGCAATGCTCGTGGCCGTGAATTCCAGCAGGCTACGCTGAACATCCGCTGCCGACACCCCCGGGCAGGTCGCCAGGTGGGCCTGGAGCCAGGTCGGGCTGAAGTATTCCGTTCCCGTGCTCTTGGGCGGTGCCAGATCCAGGTAGGGGTCCGCCATCCAGCGTGCCAGCAAGGCTTCCGACACCTGTCCGGTCATGGCCCAATCACCGTTTTCATCGTGCCGTGCCTGTCGATGGTGACGGATCCAGTGATCCATCAAGGTGTTGGCCGGCCCGGTATCAAAGCCGAGTACCGGGGCCTGGGCCGAGGTCGGCAGGTGGGTGATGTTGGCGATCCCGCCCAGATTGAGTACCACGCGATCCTCCCTCGGATGTTGCAGCACGGCCCGATGAAAGGCCGGTACCAGCGGTGCGCCCTGGCCGCCGACGGCCACGTCGGCGGTACGAAAATCCGCCACCACGGTCAGACCGGTGGCCTGGGCGATCCGGGCCGGACTGCCGATCTGCAGAGTGAAGGGCGGATGCGCGTCCGGTCGATGCCGTACCGTCTGTCCGTGACTGCCGATGGCCGTGATGGTGTCGGCGGGTACCTGTGCCCGCGCCAGCAGGGACAGGGCGGCGTCGGCCATCAGATCGCCGGTCTGGGCGTCCAGGCGTCCGAAATCATCCAGATTGCCGCGCCAGTCCGGCGCCGCCAGTGTCCTCAAGTCCTGTCTCAATGACTCGGGAAATGGGTGCGCGATGGCCATCAGGCATTGCGGTCCGTCGGCATTGAATTCCACCAGGGCGGCATCCACGGCATCCATGCTGGTGCCCGAGATCAGTCCGATATAGCGTTCGGTCATGCAGGTTCTCTTCCAGATTCAGGGGGCGGGGCCGTGTGTCGGATCGTTTCTTTGGTTATCATCGCCCTCCATCCCGATGTCAAATCAACGTCCTGATACACGTATCCACAGAGAAAGGAAATGACCGAAGTTTCAGATCAGATCGAGCGCATTCGTCGTGGCTGTCATGAACTCCTGCTGGAAGAGGAGTTGCGGGAGAAGCTCAAGGCCGGGCGCCCCCTGAAGATCAAGGCCGGTTTTGATCCCACGGCACCCGATCTGCACCTGGGACATACGGTGCTGCTCAACAAGCTGCGTCAGTTCCAGGACCTGGGGCATGAGGCCATCTTTCTGATCGGTGACTTCACCGGCATGATTGGTGACCCCAGCGGCAAGAACAGCACCCGTCCTCCGTTGACTCCGGAGCAGGTGGCCGAGAATGCCCGCACCTATCAGGAGCAGATCTTCAAGATCCTGGACCCGGAGCGGACTCGGGTCACGTTCAATTCCGCCTGGATGGGTAAGCTCAGTGCTGCCGACATGATCCAGCTGGCGGCTCGTCACACCGTGGCGCGAATGCTGGAACGGGATGATTTCCACAAACGCTACACCGCGGGTCAGCCCATTGCCATTCATGAATTCCTCTACCCGCTGATCCAGGGCTATGACTCGGTGCAGTTGCAGTCCGACGTGGAACTGGGCGGGACCGATCAGAAGTTCAATCTTCTCATGGGGCGAGAATTACAGAAGCAGTATGGCCAGTCGCCGCAGGTGGTGCTGACCATGCCCATTCTGGAAGGGCTGGATGGCGTGCAGAAGATGTCTAAGTCTCTGGGTAACTACATTGGGATCACCGAGGCGCCCGAGGAGATGTTCGGCAAGATCATGTCCGTGTCCGACGAACTCATGTGGCGGTACTTCGAGCTGCTGTCCTTCCGGCCGATGGCTGAGATCGAAGGTTTCCGCCGCGCGGTGGCCGAGGGCGCCAATCCCCGCGATATCAAGTTCCTGCTGGGCGAGGAACTGGTGGGCCGGTTTCATGATGCTGCGTCCGCGGCCCGGGCAAAACAGGCTTTCATCGAGCGGTTCCAGAAGGGCGCGATGCCCGACGACATCGAGACCGTCACGGTGTCTGCACCGGAGGGCGCCTTGCCGCTGGCGAACCTGCTCAAGGAAGCGGGTTTGGTGTCCAGCACCTCCGAGGCGATGCGCATGATCCGCCAGGGGGCGGTACGGATCGACGGTGAGCGTGTGGACGATGCCGGCATTCATGTGCAGGCCGGCAGTGAGGCGGTCTACCAAGTGGGCAAGCGACGTTTTGCACGAGTGTCACTGCGCTGACCTCATCCGGGTGGGGGCAATAAGCCCCTCTCCCCTCGTGGTAGAGGGGCTGGGGAGAGTGGGGAAGGGAGTGTCCGGACTTGCGTGCTGTCGGGTTGTTTTTTAAGTGCTTGAAAAGATGTTTTTTTGAAGAAATTTCAAAAAAGTTTCAAAAAGGGAGTTGACGGGAAAACTGAGGGGCCTATAATGCGCGCTCTCCAACGGCGAGACGGTCTGAACCGAAACGCGGTTGGCGAGATTGAGAGATCGGGGAGTTGACAAACGGTTTCGAGATCTTCAGAATTACCCTCTTCGCTGAATGCATATCAGCGGCGTTTTTTAAAAGATTGCGAATCAAGTAGTTTGTGCGGATGCTTGCGTCGATGTGTTTGTCAATCGCAAATGTATTGATGTAAGTGACCTGAAACGTCAAGTTTTATCTTGTGTTTCGGATCGCTCTTCATCGCCAAGATGTAGCGTG